>CAIWKU010000001.1 GCA_903913355.1 uncultured Bacteroidota bacterium
ACAGCCATTTTTACTGGCCGTTTATACAATACAATAAAGAGGATAAAGCCTAAGAGGAAAAGAAGAACAAAAAAAGGAGCCATCTGTAAAAATAGTCTTTATAATCAGGCTAACCCAAACAGACAATACAAATCAGTTTGCGGTCTCATTGTGAGAATGGAAAATCCAGTTAATATGACCCGGTTTGCTAATTTCAATAAGCAGGGTCTCTGGATTTTCCATTTTATGAACTACCTACTAGTGAGCTACTTTTTAAGCAACTTGAGTATAGTCTCTTGGTTTTTTACAATCTCTTTCAAGCTTTTTTGATTCTGCAGAATAGAAGATTGATTTTTAATAATCACCTGCTGATTCTTTAAAATAGCTCCCTGATTTGTTTTAATCGAAGTTTGATTTTTTAAAATAGCCGATTGATTTGCTTTTAACGCACCTTGATTCTTAACAATGGTACCTTGATTTCCTTTCAATGTTTTTTGATTGCCTAAAATATCAGCCTGGTTCTTTTTGAGCGCTTTTTGGTTTTCAACAATCAGGCCTTGGTTCAGTTTAATAATCTTTTGATTTTCTAAAATGAAATGCTGATTCTTTAATACTGGTTCATCTTTTTCTGTTGTTTTCATATTTAATTGTTTTGAAGTAAAAAAAAGGCAGTTTACTACAGAAAAGTTACAAAATTTACTCTAAAGCTATTTTTCGGGCTTTAGCCATCTTAGCCAGATAACTAAATACAGCCAGCCCAATAAATAATACGGCTATGCACATTACTAACTTCATCCCAGTAGGTTTTATCACCCACATTGCCCCAAAAAATTGAATGAAAAGAACAAGGTAAAGAAATTGCGCAATACGTTTTCTCGGGAGTTTACTCACGATATAAGCCCCTAGCGGAGCAAAAAATATGACAATCGGAACACAAGCTAACCACATTTCAAAAGCAGCGGGCTGAAAATCTTTTACAATTTGGGTATGCAGAAAAATTCCGAAAATAGTTTCTATGGTCATGATGATAACTGAAGAAGGGGTTGCCACTTTTTCAGAAATTCCGTAATAAATCGTCATGATACAATACGTGAAAATATTGATCCCCGTTCCAAATAATGAAGAGATCATTCCACCGATGAATCCGCATAAAATCAATACAATAATGTCTTTTTTATTAAAATTGCTAATAGCATCATATACTTTACGTGCCGGTCTGCGATTCTGCATCCAGAGAGTTAGTCCAAAGCTTAGCCATAGAGAAACAAAAAACAATTTGGCCATCGCAGGCGAAACAAGGGGAACAATTGCATAGGTTCCGAAAACAAGTCCGAATAACCCGCCAATGGTTACAAATCGTATATAATTCCATTCCACTTTTACACGCAAACCTAGAATAAGCAAGGTAGCACTTGTCATACCAATGCTTTGAATAGCAAAGGAAAAATTTCTGGCAACAGCAGGAGGGATATTGAGTAATAAAGTGAAAATGGGATAAGAGATAGCCGCACTGCCTTCCGGACTGGAACCAGCTACAAATGACCCGAAAACCATGGTTAATGCAGAAGGCCATCGCTTGGCATAAAGGGCTAGTAAGTCAATATTTCTGACGTATAATGCCCAGCAAATCAGCACTACCAATAAAAAAACAAAATATAGAATGGGTATTCTTCTTTTTGGGTTCATTTTGGGGTGTTCCATTTTTTTTCAATCATATGATAATGGTCATTTTTAAAGCTACCATGCTTCTGAACCATTTTTTGATGAAAACCAGTAGTAAACTTCTTAAAATTAATTTTTAAATCTGATATTTCTTATCTTCCATTTGAATAATATTCATCTTAAGCATTTCTATGAAAAAATCAATAGTGAAATACGCATTGGGTATTGGGAGCCTGTTAATTCTGACCACTATATCTACCAGTGCTCAAATTTTATCGGGCAAGCAGGTCGACTCCCTGGTGGAGCTGACTTTACAAACATTTCATGTACCCGGTATTTCTGTGGGAATCATAAAAGATGGGAAACTAATTTATGCAAAAGGATATGGTGTAGCAAATCTTAAAACCGGTAAAAAAGTAGATGAATACACATTATTTGGCATTGCCTCTAATAGCAAATCATATACGGCAGCAGCATTGGGTATGTTGGTAGATGAGGGCAAGATTACATGGGATGATAAAGTCACAGATTATATACCCGAATTTAAAATGTATAATCCTTATGTAACGGATGAATTTACCATTCGCGATTTACTTACCCATCGAAGTGGTTTGGGGTTAGGGGCAGGGGATTTAATGATGTTTCCCGATAAAAGTGATTTCACAAAGAAAGATATCATCCACAATTTAAGATACCTGAAACAGGTATCCAGTTTCAGAACCAAATACGATTATGATAATAATCTGTACATCGTTGCCGGGGAAGTGGTAGCCAGGGTTTCGGGTATGAGTTGGGAAGATTTTATTGAAAAAAGAATCATGCAACCCCTGGGATTTACCAAGAGTGCCGCTTCTGTATCCAGATTAAAAGATAATGCAAACAGTATCCGACCCCATGCACCCGTTGATGGAAAAATTGAAACCATTGATATCGATTGGAGCGAATCTGCCAATGCAGCTGGTGGTATCTGGAGTAATATTATAGATGAGAGTAAATGGGTGATTTTACAAATGAATCACGGAAAATATGGAGAAGGATTAAAACAAACCCTTTTTAGCGAAAATGTACATGAAGAAATGTGGAGTCCACAAACCATTATTGGAGCAAGGGCCGTGCCTCCCTATAATACCCATTTTGCAGCTTACGGACTGGGCTGGTTTTTGAGCGATGTAAAAGGCTATAAGCAAGTAAC
>CAIWKU010000002.1 GCA_903913355.1 uncultured Bacteroidota bacterium
CCGGTGCCATCTGTCTCCTTAATAAAATTATCTCTTGCAACAGATACTTCCTGGTAACGGGCAGTAAGTTCTTTTTGTAATTCATTTCTTTTCTGCACAAGAGGTAGACGCTCTGCAGCATAGACCGCATCCTGTTCCATCCGCTTCTCTTTTTTCCTTTGTTCATTATCGAGTGAAATCTGCACATGAATTTCTTTATCAAAAAGATATAGCAAGGCTGGCTGTGCCATAAATAATCCAATCGTAAGGGCCAGAACGGCCCTGAATGCAAGGGGAATGAATCTTTTCTTATTGGCCCGATTGATCCCTTTTATCAGTGCCCTGTCTATGGAAAGTATGATCCCTCCCATAAATAAACCCAGCAAAATTGCCGCCCAGATATTGTTTACTACCGTGCTAAAGAAATAAGTCCATGCCAAACTGGCAAATAGCCAGGTACCCAAAACCGTCATCCCGGTAATGGCATACCTGCCCCTGTCTACCACACAATCTTTCAATAGATCCGCGTCTGCAGTAGACAACCACCAAAGAAAACGGGTCCAGCGGGTAGGTGTATACCCTTCCCTTTGGGAAACTGGCATAGTTTTTTCCATCATAATATGATTTTTAAATTTGGCTGGTTGAAGTGGAACGGGTTGGTTGAAGCGGGAATCGTAAAGTAACGATGAAAAAACCTGATTTCTGCCATTTACCCGTGATTTATGGCTATTTTAACGCAAAGGCAAACTTGAAATACCCATTCTTCGATCCAAATACTACCTTTGCCGCTCAATAAAATTTAATATGAAGACTGACAAAAATACGGTCATAGGTTTTGTGTTATTGGGCATATTGTTTTTTGCCTACTTCTGGTACAGCTCAAAACAGCAGAATGAGCTCCTGGCAATGAAGCAAAAACAGGAGGATTCTATCAGAAGAGTGCAGGCTGCCAGTATAAAACCAGGGGACACCACCCTTGCCCGCCTGGATTCCCTGAAAAGAGATTCTGCTACACGATTATCTGCTGCCGGTGATTTTACAACTGCTGCCATCGGAACAGAACAATTGGTATCAGTAGAAAATGAGCTGATGATTGTTACGTTTACCAACAAAGGGGGACAGGTTAAGACTGTACAATTAAAAAAATACAAATCTGGTAATGGTACTCCGGTATTATTATCCGGAAGCAGTGAACTGGGTTACGGAATCAATACCTCTGCCAACCAATCCTCATTAAGTTCCAATCTGTTTTTCACCGCTTCGGCCGTTGCCAAAAATGCGGATGGGTCTCAAACCCTCAATTTTAGTTTAGCTGCAGCCAATGGAGAGAATATCGTTCATCAGTATATCATTAAACCAAATGAATATATGATGGACTGGAATGTGTCAATGACAGGTGCTGATAAATTACTGAGCCAGGGAGCATTGAACATTCAGTGGAAAACAGCCACATTTCAAAACGAGAAAACAGCAACTTATGAAAGACAGATGTCGAATATCTGTTTTTCAGAAGGAGATAATTTTGATTATATCTCTGCTAAGAACGAAAGAAAGTTTGAGAAGCCAGTACAATGGTTAAGTGTGGTACAACAGTTTTTCAATACCACTTTGATAGCTAAGAATAGTTTTAACGGTGGGCAGATCCAGTGGGCAAGGAAAACCGATTCGAGTAATACGCTTGCCACGGCAGATGCCAACCTGCAAATGAAATTGCCAGTTGCCGCCTCCGTATCGGTTCCATTTCAGTTATATTATGGTCCCAGCGATTATAATATCCTGAAAAAAGAAGCGCCTGAAATGGATAAGATCGTGAACCTGGGAAGAGATATGTATTCATTTGTTCGCCCGATTAATAAATATATTATTATGCCGGTGTTTGATTTCTTTGCCGGCTTTATAAAGAATTATGGTTGGGTGATTCTTTTACTTACATTATTTATCAGGCTGGTTACTTCATGGCTTACGTATAGCAGTTATCTCAGTGGCGCTAAAATGAAAGTGCTTCGTCCGGAGTTGGATGCTTTAAAGAAAAAATTTGGATCTGATCAACAGGGATTCGCCATGGAACAGATGAAATTATTCAGGGAAGCAGGCGTAAATCCATTGGGAGGTTGTATTCCGGCACTATTACAGATTCCTATTTTCTTTGCCTTGTATAGTTTCTTTAATTCAAATATTGCATTAAGGGGTCAATCTTTCCTATGGAGCCCCGATTTATCAACCTATGATTCTATTGCTCACCTGCCTTTCACAATTCCCGCTTTCGGCGACCATGTGAGTTTGTTTACAATTACTGCGGTGGCTACCAGTTTCCTGATTTCTATCTATAATATGGCCATGACGCCAACCCAGGATAACCCTGCATTGAAGTATATGCCGTATATATTTCCTTTCATGCTGTTATTTATCTTTAATAGATTGCCATCAGCACTTACCTGGTATTATACGGTATCAAATCTGATTACCCTGGGACTTCAATTTGTAATTCAGAATTATATTATCAATCATGATAAAATTCTCGCTAAAATTGATGAGAAGCGGAAAGCCCCAAAAACAAAAAGTAAATGGCAGGAGAGATATGAGCAAATGACAGAAAGCCAGAAAAAAATACAGGATCTTAAAAATAAAACACAGAATAAAAAATAAGCACGGAATCAGGTGGAACATCATTTTTGAATGAATGATGTTCCACCAGGTTTAAAAAAACGATACGTAAAACCAGGTGAATGAAATTTTTTACCCTACTCTTTATTTGCTGTTCTTGGATCTCTATTGGGTTGCACGCCCAGCAAAGGGTAGTGGCAGAATGCATAATCAACTATGCCATCACTTCCGACCCAGGAAATGCGGATAAAGACATGATGGAGTCGCTGAAGCAAAGTACTAAAACAGTATACATTAAGGGTAACGATAGTAGAACAGATTTGAATAGCCCATCTTTTTCTCAATCCTTGATATATAACAAGAATACGGGTACGGCAGTGGTTCTTAGAGAATTTGGAAATAACAAATTGATGACCCGACTGGATAATGCCAAATGGCTGAAAGAGAATAAGCGTTTTGAAGGAATGACTCTTTCACTATTGGCTGACACAAAAACAATTCTTGGGTATGAGTGTAAGAAAGCTTTGATACAGTTAAAAGATGGAAATATGTTTACTGTGTATTATGCAACCAATATCATTCCTTCCGTAAAAGAGTTTGAGTATCCTTTTAAGGATGTACCTGGGTTTGTATTGGAATATGAAGAGCAGGAAGCAGGTAATAAAAAGATTAAGTATACAGCAACCAAAATAAATTTTAATCCGGTACAGGCATCAAAATTTGATATACCGGTTAGCGGGTACAGAATCTACTAAAAAGAGTAATTCGATTAACGTTGTGGAGGAGTAGGCGTCTTGAATTTAGGCGCTTTGATCTTGAACTTATAAGGATAGATATAAGTGGTGTTGCCATTATCATAGCGTAACATAGAATTGATCTCCATACCAGTAGCTCCTTCTTTGGATGGAGAAAAACTCTGGCCACCCTTAAATTGAAGGCTTGATTTCAGGGAAGAGAAAGTCAAACTCTTGTGCGATAATGAACTAAGATTCCTGAGAGAGAAACGGTTAGATTTTTGCTTTTCATCCGAAAGACCCGTGAATGAGAAAGCTGCATAAGCCACCTGTATACCCATCGCAAAAAGGGCAACAATCAGGAGTTTTTGTATGGAATGCAATTTCACCATTATTACAAAAATAAGTATTTAATAAATATGATACAATTATGATTTTATTAACTATACGTTAATAACTCGAAAAAGTTGCCAAAAAGCCGAAAAAACTTCCTTTTTTGTCATAAATTGTATAAACCTAATAGCCAGATGCGAGAAAATCCGTACCGCGAAGACCGCGAAGAGCTAAAAGAATTACTCCGACAATACCAGAATCTCAAACAGGGGCGTCAGCATTCTTTTTTGGAAGAGGATGCATTTGAGCGAATTATTGACCATTTTGACGAGAAAGACAATCTACCCGAAGCACTGGAAGCAGCTGAAATGGGTCTATCCCAGTTTCCCTATTCCTCTCAATTAATGATCAAAAAAGCTGATTTGTTACTAGCTACCCGTAAATACCGGGAAGCACTGGATATATTGGAAGTGGCAGAATTGTATGATGGTAGCGACCTGAACCTCTATATTTTAAAGACAGATGCCTACCTGGCCCTGGATCAGCAGGCTAAAGCTGTAGAACTTTTGGAAGCAGCTTTGCAGCTTTTTGAGGGGGAAGAAAGACTGGATCTCTTATTTGAACTGGCAGATGTATATGATGATTATGAAGAATTTGATAAAGTATTTGATTGCCTGAAGCTGATATTGGAAGAAGAACCGAATAATGAAGAAGCTTTGTATAAGATTTGCTTCTGGACAGATTTTACCGGCAGAAATGAAGAAAGTATCCGGCTTCACCAGAATATCATAGAAGAATTCCCATTTAGTGAGCTAGCCTGGTTTAATCTTGCCGCAGCTTACCAGGGATTGAAACTCTATGAAAAATCTATTGATGCATATCAATATGCAGTAGCGATTGATGAGAAATTTGATTATGCTTATCGCAATATGGGAGATGCTTATCTGCGATTGCGTAAATACAAAGAAGCCATTGAAGTGCTGGAGAAAGTATTGGAACTTACCCGGCCTGAAGATGTGATCTATGAAGCGATCGGTCATTGTTATCATCGAATGGGGAATTTTGCGCAAGCACGGTTTCACTATAAAAAAGCGGTTCACCTGAATCCGGATGATAGTAAATTGCATTATAAGATTGCTGTTACCTATATGCTTGAAGAGCAATGGCAAAGTGCCATCAAGCAATTGGAAAACGCAATGCGTATTCATAGAACCATCCCAGAATACAACCTGGCAATGGGAGAATGTAAAATGCACCTGAAACAGTACAAAGATGCCATCCAGTATTTTGGAACGGTAGTAAGGCATAAAACGAAAAATGTAGCGGGTTGGGAAGCATTGATACGCTGTCTCTTGAAAGCCGAATTATATGAAGAAGTGATTGAACAGTGTATAGCAGCCATGAAAGCCACAGATGGAAAGCCTGTATTCCTTTTCTATTATAGCACGTCCTTATTTGCCATGGGAAAAACCAAAGAGGCCCTGTTAAAACTGGAAATGGCTATGGAAAAAGCACCCAAATTCCTGAAAAAATTCATTGAACTCAACCCTTCTATCCTTCAAAATAACCAGGTAGTGGATATAGTAGCCCGATACAAGAAGGGTAAGAAAATTTAACAGTTCCCCATTCTCTTGTAAAAAGGTAGACAATTACAAGTCACCCGATTATCTTATTTTTGCCCCCGACAAAATAATCCAGCATGAATTTTAATCTATCTCAGATCCCCCAACGTACACAGAAACCCAGAGTATCCGGTTTAACCATGGTAATGGATAAAGGACTAAGCATTAACGAGGTTCACGATTTTATGAGTGTAAGCGGTCCGCATGTAGATATTGTGAAACTTGGATTCGGCACATCTTATGTAACTCCTAACTTAAGAGAAAAATTACAGGTGTATCAATCATATAATATGCCTATTTATTTTGGCGGAACTTTATTTGAGGCTTTTTTAATTCGCAACCAGTTTGATGATTATATAGCGGTATGTAAAGATTATGGTATTGAGTACGTTGAAGTAAGCGATGGATCAATCAGTATTCCACATGCAGAAAAATGCGGGTATATTGAAAAATTAACTAAACATGCTACCGTACTGAGTGAAGTAGGAAGTAAAGACGCAGCGCATATCATACCTCCCTATAAATGGATTGAATTAATGCGGGCAGAGTTGGAAGCCGGATCTTCTTATGTGATTGCCGAAGCACGCGAAGCAGGGAATGTAGGTATCTATCGTGGTTCTGGAGAAGTGAGAGAGGGATTAGTACAGGAAATACTTACCCAGATACCGGAAGAAAAAATTATTTGGGAAGCCCCTCAAAAAGCACAACAATTATATTTTCTCGAACTGATTGGATGTAATGTAAACCTGGGAAATATTGCGCCCAATGAAGTAATTCCTTTAGAAGCTATGCGTATCGGTTTACGAGGTGATACATTCGAACTTTATCTCGATAAAAAATAAA
>CAIWKU010000003.1 GCA_903913355.1 uncultured Bacteroidota bacterium
CTAGTTTTAGGGAACCCGGTAAAAAATATAAATGGAGAAGAGATGCGTATTGAAAGATACAAATACTATATTTCTCATCTGGCGGTAACGGATATAAACGGGAATATACATATGGTATCTCCTCAATATTATTTAATAGATGAAAGCGACTCTTCTTCTAAAAAAATCAAAGTAAACTTCCCGGCTGGTAATATCAAAAGCATTCATTTTTTGTTAGGGGTTGATAGTATCCGAAATGTATCCGGCGTACAAACCGGCGCTTTGGACCCTCTAAACGGAATGTTCTGGACCTGGAACTCTGGCTATATTATGGCAAAACTGGAAGGTGTTTCCGCATCAGCCAATACGCCTGGCAATCGGTTTACTTACCATATAGGCGGTTTTAAAAACGGTATGAATACGGTAAAAGAAATTGATCTGGCTCTTCCCAATACCTCGGGTCAATTGCAGGAAATACATATTTCAGCAGATATTAATCATTGGTTCAGAGGAAATACGATTGTAAAAATTTCGGAAACACCTATTTGTCATACACCAGGTGCTTTGGCCGTAAAAATAGCTGATAATTATATGACCATGTTTTCCATTAACAGGGTTAATTGATATGAAAATCGCTAAAAATATATGGTTACTCTTTATCATCTGCATAGCAGGTGCCGGCTGGATCACGATTGATACCCACTACCTAAGACCCACTCCGGTAAAGTTTATCGTTCCCAAAGGCTGGCCACAACCTTACTATGATTTTTCAAAAAACCCACTTACCGAAGAAGGAATCGCACTTGGGAAAAAACTTTTTTATGATGAAAATCTCAGTAAGGATGGCAGTATTTCCTGTGGCAGTTGTCACCAGCAGTTTGGGGCATTCAATACCTATGACCATCCCTTAAGTCATGGATTTAATAATTCTATGACCACCCGAAACGCTCCGGGCTTGTTTAACCTGGCCTGGCAAAAAGAATTTATGTGGGATGGAGGTATTAACCATCTCGATTTACAACCTCTTGCGCCTATTACCGCTGAGAATGAAATGGCTGAAACAATTGAAAATGTTCTTAACAAACTGAAAGCTGATAAAGAATATCGCAAAATGTTTAAAGCGGCATTTGGCGACGAAACTATCACCACGCAAAGGATGACAAAAGCATTCAGCCAGTTTTTATTACAACTGGTAAGTAGTAATAGTAAATACGATAAAGTAATGCGGGGTGAAGCCAGTTTTATCTTACCAGAAAAACTGGGTTATGAAATATTTCAGAAGAAATGTAGTTCCTGTCACCCTGAACCCATGTTTACCGATTACACGTATCGAAATACGGGTTTTACGCTGGATCCCTATTTAAAAGATCCCGGAAGAATGAGAATAACCGGAGATCCGAAAGATTCCTTGAAATTTAAAGTACCTAGTTTACGTAATGTGGCCATGACTTTTCCATACGGTCATGATGGGAGATTATTTTCCCTGATAAGTGTATTTGAACATTATCGAAAATCAATGGTAACAACCCCAAATACAGACCCATTGCTGAAAAACAGGATTCCTTTAACGAATTTTGAAATAGGGCAATTAACCGCATTTTTGTATACACTTACCGACTCCAGCTTCTTAAAAGACCCCCGTTTTGCACCTCCCGGATATGCATACAATGGGAAACCACCAGCTGATCTTCACCAGTAAGCAGGGTTTTGTTACTTTCGGGTTGGAATTTGTGGGGATTGATTGGAGACAGGTTGTTGGCTATTGGCTTTTAGCAGTTGGCTTTTTTGAATATAGATGATACAAGTTTAACTGGTTAAAGGAATAGGAATAATTTGAAAATTAAGCGAAAGACCAAATACCAATAGCCAAAAGCTAAAAGCCAATCTTTCTAAAGGCCAGTTCATTCAGAAAATAAAAATAAATAGCAGTCAATTGAGTGGAATAAAGAAATTAGCGGGACA
>CAIWKU010000004.1 GCA_903913355.1 uncultured Bacteroidota bacterium
ATCCCTATTTATTATTGGCCAATAAGGAGGCGACTGCCTCATTAGATGGCTTGAATCAGCAATTCTTTTTTGACAGGCACACAAATTCGGTGCAATTATCTGCCCTGGCTTTGAATGCCCCAGAAAAACTGGGGGATAAAATACTGGTGGAAGTGACAATGAATAAGGAAGTGCGTTTTATTCTTGAACAATCATACAATGCGGGTAGTTTTTCAGAGATGGTAACTTATTTTTCAGATGCTGTACGAGATAATATTAAGCTACCGGTTGTAATAGGCAAAAAATGTAAGTCCTGTGAGTTCCAGAATAAAGATGGCGTTGCTACTTTGAAAGATGGCTTTCAGGAGTGTTGGAGGCAAATGGCAAGGTTTAAAGAGTCAGATTTCAATAAACCGATGGTTTGGGATATTTGGGATTTCAGAAAAGCAGATAATCATATTCAGGCGGGCGAATATTTTGCAACCCCTCTTTCAAGAGTAGATTTTGAAGCAAAGAATGGGTCCAAGCCCGCAGAAAAGGGCATGTCTCGAGTTGACAGGCAGGAAATGCAAGTCATTAAATACCAGCAAAACGACAGCAAACCCTATGTATTGGTGGAGGAACTACGCAGAGAAATGGCAAACTGGGTATATCCTTTACATATGATTGATTTTGAAACCACGGCTGTAGCCTTACCATTTTATGCAGGTATGCGGCCTTATGAGGTAGCGGCATTCCAGTTTTCGCAACATATTATCCATGCAGATGGCAGGATAGAACATGCAAATGAATGGATTAATACTGAACAGGGTGTATTTCCTAATTTTCATTTTTTAAGGGCCTTAAAAAAGGCACTTGAAAAAGACAATGGAACCATTTTCAGATATGCTACCCATGAAAACACGGTATTAAACAAGATTTACGACCAGTTACAGAGTTCGACAGAACCAGATGCAGTTGAATTGAAAGCATTTATAGAAACCATCACCTCCCGTAAGGAGGGTAAAGGCTATGCATGGATGGGTGACCGCAATATGGTAGATCTTTGCGATACCATAAGAAAGTTCTATTATAATCCGCTTACAAATGGTTCTAATTCTATTAAGGCAGTATTGCCGGCCATATTAAATACTAGTAACTATTTGCAAAAAAAATACAGTGAACCAGTTTATGGAACCGCATTAATACCAAGTAAGAATTTTATAGATCATTCATGGGTAAAAATGGATAACGGCAAAGTGAACGACCCCTATAAACTTTTGGAGCCGGTATTCAGTGAACATGATGACTATATTTTGGAAGAAACCATATCTGATGAACAATCTGATATCCAGAATGGTGGCGCAGCCATGGCAGCTTATGGCATGATGCAGTTTACCCATATGAAAGCAAGCGAAAGGGATGCTATTACGAAATCTTTATTGCGATACTGTGAACTAGATACAATGGCGATGGTAATGATTTGGGAGGAGTTACACAAGCTAGTATCCTGATTATGAGTATATTTATAGGAAAATCCGGTCTATGTTGTAGCCTCCCTTATTTTAGTGCCGAGATCGATTAGAGTATTTTAAGTTATAAATTTTTCGATAATACTGTTCAATAAAAGTTAAAGGTCATATTTAAGTTGACCACTAATCAAGTTGCTAATCAATTCGATTAGTGGATACTGAGAAATGATAATTCCTGATCACAGCCATTAGATTTAAGGACTACTTTTAAAGTAGTTCCCAGGATAAACCTCTGATAAACCGCTTTTCGATATTACCTAAAGCCCAAAAGAAAATACCCCTCCAATACATTGAGTTCTGACACTTGTAGTTTGAGCTCAAATTTGGAAAATCCGGTCTCTGTAACCAGGCATTCCCGGTTTTCATTGACCAGGAACCCTTCTGATTATCAATCCATTTTGTGGTCAGACTTAACCGGATTTTAATGGTCAAGGTCTCCGGATTTTCTACCCTTGGTCATTTTACTGTTGATGATAAACTCATTCAAACTGTTATGCCAATTTTATGGTGAATTTTATTGAATATTTCGCCATATTTTAATACATATGTCGAAATTTATGATTATTTTCGACATATACATGTTGAATATGTTGATGTTCGCAACACATGCAAAACAGAATGATGAAAAATGGAACAAAAGTCACCAATAAGGAATAATCCTACCGAACCATTCAATGATTTACCGGCACTTCCACCGGTAGGCATTGAATTAGAAACCCCCGAGATTTTACGGCATCTTGCAAAAGCGGCTAGATACATTGGGGAATTAAACGGATTATGTGAGAGTATGCCCGACCCTCAACTATTGATAAATTCTATTGTATTACAAGAAAGTAAAGACAGCTCCGCAATTGAAAATATCGTAACGACAAATGATGAACTCTACAAAGCTGCAGCCGGTGAAATTTCCGGCCATCCGGCGGCCAAAGAGGTCTTAAGTTACAGAGAAGCGCTTTACTCCGGACTTGACAGAATGAACTCCCAAAAAGGGCTTTTGCTTACTAACACCCTTGTGGAAATAGTACAAAAAATAAAACAAAACGATGCCGGAATCCGAAATACACCGGGAACCGCATTAAAGAATGCTATTGCTGGAGAAATTGTTTACACTCCGCCTTGCTGCGAAGAGGTAATCCGGGAAAAATTAGAAGATCTTGAACAATTTATCAATGATCCTTCACTCTCACCGTTAGACCCTCTTATAAAAATGGCACTGATACATTACCAGTTTGAGTCGATCCATCCATTTATTGATGGTAATGGAAGAACGGGCCGAATCCTGAATGTATTATACCTGGTTCAACAGGGACTATTATCGCAGCCAGTACTGTATTTAAGTTCTTACATTTCAAAATATAAAGCAGAATATTATGCTTTACTCAAACAGGTTACAGAAACCAATAACTGGAATGACTGGATCATGTACTTCCTATCCGGAATGATCGAAACAGCCCAGAGTACCACAAAAAAGATTAGGCGAATGTTGGAACTCAAAGTTCAGTATGAACAATCTATGAAAGAATTATTAGGTTCTTCCTATAATCACCAGTTGCTTGAACTGATGTTTACACATCCCTATTTAAAAATTGAAATACTTGAAAATAAACAACTGGCACATCGGCAAACAGCTTCTACATGGCTAAAGAAATTATCAGACGCAGGTGTATTATTACAAGAGAAGAAAGGAAGAACCATCTATTTTATTAATCACAAACTGGTAGAGATTCTAGCGGCGGATTGAAACCTGGCTATTTTAATAGCATTGATTAGTTAGCAATTAATTGCTTTTAACCTCAAGCCATGAATTACTTATAAAGAAATGTAGCAGCGTTGTAGAACTTGGTGAATGATTTATTGATGTGTCATTTTTAACAAGAATACCTGTATCTCGATGAATCGCATTAAAAGTGATTTTTTGATTTTCTGAGCATGCAGCAATTAAAACAGTACTACATATAAACAAGATTCGTTTCAGCGTGCTTTAATTTATTGATTTATAGAGGCAGAATATTTTTTTGAAAAATGATTAGACTGCCTTCCATAAAAAAATACAACAAAATTTTATGAGAGATTCTATCGGGTTATTATTTTTAATTGTATTACTGCTAATCACCGCCTGCACCCATCCTTCGCAGGAAGACAAACTAGCTCTCCAACTTTCCCAATCTAAAAATTTCATTCAGTTAGA
>CAIWKU010000005.1 GCA_903913355.1 uncultured Bacteroidota bacterium
GTAAGATGAATACTCACCGAAAATTGGATGGTAAAACCGCCTTGTGCATTGTTATAGCAGCCTATTTGCTCATAGTAATCCTGCCTATGCGGGCTCCCGGTGCCAATGGTTTTCATTCCGTTTTCCAGGGAAATGCCCTTGATACGATACCTGTAAAGCAAAAAAAATCATCCAAAAAAGTTGCAGCCCAAGCAGCAAATAAAGATACCAGCACAATATCGTCTAGGTCTGATTCAGCAAAACTCAACCTGAAAAAAGACTCTACCGTAATGGTTGATACACTTAAAATTTCCAAAGATTCTATTGATGCACCCATTACTTACTCTGCGTTGGATTCGGGCGTATTATTGATTCCCGGGAAAAAATTTTTATTGTATGGGAAGGCAAAAACGGATTATAAGGATCTCAAACTGGGTGCAGCTACCATTCAACTGGATCAGGAGAAGCAGGAAATAAAAGCATTTGGCGCTACCGATACTACTGGTAACCCTTTGAGTAAACCAGAGTTTATACAGGGAACCATGAAAACGGTGAGTGATACCATTAGCTATAATTTTAAAACACAAAAAGGGCTGATCCAGAATACATTTTTGCAGGAGGGCGAAATCTATGTGAATGCCCAATTCATGAAAAAGATCAATGCAGATGAAATATATGCGAAAAATGCCCGGTTTACCACCTGTAATCTCGATACCCCGCACTTTGCCTTTCGGGCAAACCGAATGAAACTGATCAATAATAAACTGGCCGTTACCGGAAGGGTATATCCGGAATTTGAAGAAGTGCCCATTCCCATGATTTCGATCCCGTTTGGTATTTTTCCTTTAAACCAAAAAAGACATTCCGGTTTTATACTGCCCGCTTTTACTTCCAGTCCTGATTTTGGTCTCGGACTTGAAGGGATGGGTTACTATAAAGTGATCAATGATAATATGGATATCACTACCCGGGCCAATCTCTATTCCTATGGCGGCTGGAACCTCAACCTTAGCTCTAAATACCTTGAACGATATAAATATTTAGGAAGTGTGAGCCTGAGTTTCATCAATAATAAAACCCTGAACCAAAATCCACTGATTCAGGATGAATACAATACCACACGATCTTACATGATTGTCTGGAGCCATAACAGCGACAACCGAGCGCGTCCGGGTACTAACTTTTCAGCGAATGTAAATTTTGGAAGTACCCGTTTTAACCAATCATTGCTGAACAACCCATTTCAGAACTACCAGAACCAGTTAAGTTCCTCTATCAATTATACCAAAGATTGGACAGGTAAATACAACCTGTCAATCAACCTGAATCATAACTCGAACAGTAATCTACGTTTGGTAAATATGAGTCTGCCTACGGTTAATTTCAATGTGGTTACCCTATATCCTTTTCAAAAGAAAGACCAGGTAGGTTCTGGAAAATGGTATGAAAAGATAGGGATTGGGTATAGTGGCAATTTTCAAAACCAGTTATCTTTTTATGATACGGCGTTTAACTTCAAAAGATTACTGGATACCGCTCAATGGGGAGCACAACATAATATACCCATCACACTTTCCCTGCCTTCCCTTGGGCCTGTTACTGTGGCTCCCAGCATTTCTTATCAGGAACGTTGGTATGGGAAAAAACAATTCCTGAGTTGGGATTCTACGAATAAAAAAGTAGATACTGCTTATCAGAAAGGGTTTTATACGGCAAGACAAATGAGTTTTGGGGTGGGGTTCAATACCCGGGTATTCGGGACGTATAAATTCCCGGAATCTAGCAGTGTTGTTGCCATACGTCATGAAATACGTCCGAGTATTGCCATTAGTTATCAGCCGGATTTTGGCGCGAAATATCATTATAGTACACAGGTTGACACGCTTGGAACAAAACTTCGGTTTTCTCAGTTCGATGGAGGTATCATCAGTTCCTTTTCTGAAGGTGCATTCGGTGGTATCAGCTTTGGCGTTGATAACCTTCTAGAAATGAAAGTCCGAAACAAAAAAGACACCAGCAGTACGGCTGATGCCGATAAAGAAAAGAAAAATGAGAAGAAAATAAAACTATTGGATGGATTTGGGTTTAATTCTTCCTATAATTTGCTGGCAGATAGTTTTGCCCTGGGTAATTTTTCAATTTATGCACGTAGTACATTATTTGAAAAATTGAATATATCCGCTTCTGCTAATCTGGATCCTTACCAGATCGATAACAAAGGCTATCGAATCAATAGAATATTATGGGATCCTACTCATTTGAAATTTGGGAGAATTACCGGTGGAAATCTGGCATTCTCCACTTCCTTCAGAAGCAAACCCAAGGATGGGAAGGATGATGCAACCCGGAAAATACCCAATGATCCGTTCATGACACCTGATGAACAGCAAAGACAATTGCAATTTGTAAGATCTAATCCAGCTGAATTTACGGATTTCAATATCCCATGGAACCTGACATTATCGTATTCACTGAGCTTTACCAGGTTGTTGAAAACAGATTTTAGCGGATTTACCACACAAACCAATTCAAACCTGAATTTCAACGGCGATTTTAGTCTAACAGATAAATGGAAACTGGGTGGTACTGGCTATTATGACGTAACCACCGGCACTATTAATCAATTAAGTATGTTTATTACCCGTGAAATGCACTGTTGGCAAATGGCTATTAATGTTACCCCCATCGGACTGTATCGTTCCTTCAA
>CAIWKU010000006.1 GCA_903913355.1 uncultured Bacteroidota bacterium
GAGCTCATATCGACGGTAAGGTTTGGCACCTCGATGTCGGTTCGTCACATCCTGGGGCTGGAGAAGGTCCCAAGGGTTCGGCTGTTCGCCGATTAAAGTGGCACGTGAACTGGGTTCAGAACGTCGCAAGACAGTTCGGTCCCTATCTGTGGTGGGCGCTAGTAAATTGAGTGGACATGACCTTAGTACGAGAGGACCGGGTCGTACGTGCCGCTGGTGTATCTGTTATGCCGCCAGGTGTAATGCAGAGTAGCTACGCACGGCAAGGATAAACGCTGAAAGCATCTAAGCGTGAAACCTTCCACAAGATGAGTTTACTTTTAAGGGCCGTCAAAGACTATGACGTTGATAGGCTATAGGTGTAAAACTGGTAACAGTAAAGCCAAGTAGTACTAATTGCCCGTAAGCTTTATTTTTTTTCTTGTAATTCATTAGCTTCCCAATATGTAACTTATTTATCCGCCATAGCCTTGGCACAGGCGGATATGAAGATCTTATGGTGGTTTTGCCGGGGGTGTTCACCTCTTCCCATTCCGAACAGAGAAGTTAAGTCCCCCATGGCCGATGGTACTTGCATCACGCTGGGAGAGTAGGTAGCTGCCATATTTATTCAAACCCGATCAGTTTTACTGGTCGGGTTTTTTATTGCACTTAACCGTAGATTGATTTAATACCTTGCTGGAAGGCGAGGGAAAATAGTATGAAACCATTCAGTGAGAAATCTTTTAGGCCACCTCTTCTCCTGTTGAAGCCGCGAGTAATTTGAACCAATCTTCTTTTTCCAATCTGATAGACGCAGCTGCTTTCGCCTGTAATAATCTTTCCAATTTTGTGGTTCCAATTACTGATTGAATGCCTGATGGATGTGTATGTAACCAGGCCAGTAATATTTCATTTAAACCAGTTTGATATTTTTCTGCGAGTTCACTTGCGGTAGCAGTGATACTTCTGTATCGTGGGTGACTATCATCGGTAAATAAGCCACCTCCCAAAGGAGCCCAGGCCATGGGGATAATACTATGTTTGATACAATTTTCCAAAGTGCCATCCGAAAATGCATTCAAGTGCATGATAGAAATCTCTACCTGGTTATAACTAATGTTTGTATAGCTGGCCAGCAGATCAGCCTGGTGAGGAAGAAAATTTGAAATGCCAAACTCAAGTACTTTTCCCTCCTGTTTTAACTGTGTGATCGCTTCTGCAACTTCTGCAGGATTCATTAATGGATCCGGACGATGAATCAGTAATACATCAAGATAGTCTGTTCCAAAATTCTGTAAGGATCTGTCAACAGAAGCAATGATATATTTTTTGGAAGTGTCATAGGATTTGATCCTGTTATCCGGTCGGTTAGGCGTAACCATTCGTATACCACATTTTGTGATCAGCTGTAACTTCTGCCGTAAAGAAGCAGATTCTTTTAATGCTTCCCCAAAACCAGATTCTGTTGTATAATCCCCATAAATATCTGCATGGTCAAAACTGCGAATATCATTTGCCAGACAGGCTTCTATCATGGCTCTGTATTGTGCAGTAGAGAAATTGGCCCCCCAAATTCCCCATCTCATGCATCCGGCAATTGGCGAATGAATTTTGGTTGTTTTCATACCCAAATATAATTCATCATAGCCCCATACTTAAGTATGGGGCTAAAAATATGGGGCTAAAAATTTGGGGCAAAAAAAAAGTCCGGCAAATGCCGGACTTGAATAGTTTGGGTTGCTATTGGATTAATACCTGTTGTATCCACCGCCACCACCGTTGCCACCACGATCGCGGTTGTATCCGCCACCGCCGCCGCTTCCGCCACGGCTTCCGCCGCCGCCACCGTAACCACCACGGCTTCCGCCGCCACCACCACCGAAGCTCTTCTTCTTGAAGCCGCCTCTTTCGCCTTCCGGACGTGGGGTAGATTCGTTAACAACAATCTTACGACCCAATACTTCAGTGTCGTGTAATGCTGCAATGGCAGCACGGGCTGCTTCATCATCAGCCATTTCAACGAAACCGAAACCTTTGCTACGGTCATTGTTGAATTTGTCGGTAACGATTTTGGCACTGGTTACTTCGCCAAACGGAGCAAACAGGTTTTGCATGTCTTCACTGGACATATTCCAGTTAAGATTTCCAACGTAAATGTTCATGTTCTAAAAAAATTAAATGATCAAAAACCAATGGTAAAAACAGTAACCAAAAACCCTGAAGCATTTACGTAAATAACCTTCTGGAATATGGAAAAACTGCCATTGGACTCCCGAAGATAGGGATTTTATGGATTTCCCATTTTTTTTTTACAATTCTGAAACCATTGATTTCAGGCGGTTTTGCTAGTAAATGATGTTTTCTGCGGTAGTTTGCGGGATTGGTATTCTAAGCTGGTAAAATCGGAGTTGATTTCGCTTTTTTCTTTCTATAAGCTCTTTTTACTGGGGTATTTTGCCGGAACTATCGGGAATAAAAATTCTTTACTAGCTTTTATCGAATGATTAGGGGTTTAGAATCGATCAATGCACAAAAAAGCCTGCTCAATTGAGCAGGCATTTACAATGATCAGGCAATCGCTTTTTATTCAGCAACTACTTCAAACTCAATTTCAACGGTATTTCCGTTGCCGAAATCGATAGAGGCTTTATGTGTGCCCAGTTCTTTAACTTCATCAAGAATAGTAATTCTCTTACGGTCGATTTCATAACCTTTCTGGTCACGAATCGCACGGGTGATTTGTAAAGAAGTAACACTTCCGAATATTTTGCCGCTGGTACCGGTTTTGGCACCAATGGTTACCGGAGATGATTTCAATACTTCTATTACCTTATTCAGTTCAGCCAGCATCAATGCTTCTTTCTTGGCTTTTACTTTCAGGCGCTCTTCCTGTTGTTTTAAATTGGAAGCACTGGCTTCTACAGCAAGTTTACCAGGTATCAGGAAATTACGGGCATAGCCGTTCTTTACATTTACCAGTTCGTTGCGTCCGCCCAGGTTATCTACGTCTTGAATTAAAATGACTTGCATATTTTATTTTTTAGTCCCAAGAGCCCAGTTTACAAGTAGTTGAAACCATAAACTGTCTCCCGCCTGTGGCGGGATTAGGGAAGGTTACTAATTTCTATTTCAATAAATCAGTTACATACGGTAACAAAGCCATTTGACGTGCTTTCTTAACTGCGTCCTGAACTTTACGCTGGTATTTCAATGAGTTTCCTGTTAAACGGCGAGGTAATAATTTACCCTGCTCGTTGATGAATTTTTTAAGGAAATCTACATCTTTATAGTCAACGTATTTAATGCCATATTTTTTGAAGCGACAGAATTTTTTCTTTGGCTTCTCCTGTTTGATGGCGGTCAGGTATTTGATTTCGTTCTTTGCCATGATTAAGCCTCCTGTTTTTCTTTATCCTGCATTGCAAATCCGCCATTTCTTTTTACATAGTTGTACTCGACGGCGTATTTATCGAGACGGGTGATCATGTGGCGCATTACCTGTTCATCGCGCAATAACTGGATCTTCAGTTTTTCATTAAGATCTGACGGACCGGTGAATTCCAACAACCAGTAAATACCTGTTGTTTTTTTCTGGATTGGGTAAGCTAGTGATTTCAGACCCCATGGGTTACTGTGCACAGATGCACCACCCAGTTCGGCGATCAGATCGGCATATTTTTTCTGAGAAGCTTTAAAATCTTCTTCAGAAAGAACCGGTGTGAAAATCACCATCAATTCGTAACTGTTCATTACCTGAATTTTTAGGTTTTAAATTTGGTTTATCCCATTGGACATCCCCTGGTATTTACTAAGGGAGAATCTGCCAAAACAGATTTGGGGGGGCGAAGGTAACTAATAATTAGCGATTTCACTCAGCTAATTGCCTGATTTTACTGGGTTTTTCAGAGAAAATTCGCTGTCAGAGCGGATTTTTGGCCCATCAGGCCATCACTTTATATTTTTAAGTAATACCAGAAAGGTAGGGAAATGGTCACTATAACCGCCCCGGTACGTATTTCCATCCCAGGTGCGCATGGGATAACCCTGGTATCGACCTGCATTTTCCTTCATAAATGGCTGACTGAATATATATTGCTGATAATAAAATAACCCTTTTTGTTCGGGGTGTAACCAGGATTCGGATAGGATAATCTGATCGAAAAGACCCCAGCTATCTCTGTTGGCAAGTGTACCCATACCTTTTCGATAGGGTTCGGCCCATGGATTGAACAGATCACCGGCATTGAGTGAAGATCTGTTTGCTTTGGCACCAAGCGCTTTGGTAATGCTTGGGCTATCCGGATCGTCATTCAAATCGCCCATAACAATAATCTTTGCCCTGGGTTCATTTGCTGTAATCATTCGGATATGGTTTCGGCATACAAGGGCTGCCGCTGCTCTTGCGGGCGAACTTCTTTCTTCGCCACCTCTTCGGCTGGGCCAGTGGTTTACATAGATATGGATGGTTTCACTATCCAGTTGGCCTTTTACATATAAAATATCACGGGTAAAAAAGGCTTCTTTACTTTTTCCGGGTAGCGCTACAAATAATTTCTCCGCTTTTTCGGGGATAAAATATTTTGGATGATAGAGTAAAGCCACATCAATACCGCGTGCATCTTTCGAGTCAAAATGAATAATCTGGTAATTTCTTTTTTTTAATAATGGGTGCTGAACAAGATCTGCGAGCACGGTGTCATTTTCTATTTCTGCAACACCTAATAATGCCGGACCCGTAGTAGGTGAAAAATCGGTACCTATCTTGCTGATTACAGTGGCCAGTTTGGAAAGCTTATCCCAATAAATAATGCTGTTGTATTGCTTAACACCTGTAGGAGTAAAATCATCATCATTTACCAGCGGGTTATCAATTGTATCGTATAGATTCTCCAGGTTATAAAATGCAACCACACATACACTTGCATGTTTTACTTGTGTGAATACCGTTTGACAGGTACATACCATGATGAGAAGAGTAATGCATTTCAACATACCATGTAAAAATATTCATCTCTGGATTTCTTGATAGCGTATTTACCGCAATTGCGGTAAATACGCTATGTGTGAATCTGTCTGCAAGCTATTTTTATATCCTGTTTGTTCCTCGCTGTTCCTGCTCATTCTATCAGAATAATTTTTTAACCCGCTCAATAATATATAAACAGTATGAGCAAAATCGTATGGTTACTGATTTTACAGGGAGTATGGTTAGTAGCACGGAGCCAAAAAAATGGCTTTAAAAAAGCAAATAAAAACCAGTTCGCTGATAGTACAATGGTTAATCAATGGAAAGAATCCGGTACGGATCAATTACCCGTAATGGGTTTTGAGGAGAACGAGAAATCGGAACATGCTGTATCCATGATTCCTTCAATGCTTACTGCGAATAAAGATGTTTTTATGAGTATGGCAGCTTTTCACTTTTCTATATCGCGCTTTTCAATCCGTGGATATGAGAGCAATTTATTTAGTGCCCGGTTCAATGGTATTTCATTAAGCGGATCTGAAGAAGGAGTGCCTCAATGGAATTTGCTAACCGGATTAAATGAGGTTACAAAAAATATGCAGACTGCAATAGCACTAAGACCCACCGCTTATGCATTTGGTAATATGGGAAGTATATCAGAGATAGATGCCCGGGCCTCGAAGCAGCGAGTTCAAACGGTATTTACCTATGCTTTTTCCAACCGAAATTTTACGCGGCGATGGTCGTTCACTCATTCAAGTGGGTTTACTAAAAAAGGATGGGCCTTTTCAATCAGTGGTAGTTTTCGTTATGCAGAGGAAGGATATGTTCCGGGTACTTTTTATGATGGCAAGAGTTATTTTCTATCTGTTGACAAAAAAATAGATGATCATAGAGTTCTTTCGTTAACAGTGTTGGCTGCTCCTTTGGTAGCCGGAAAACAAGGCCCGGTTACCAAAGAATCCATTGAACTGACTGGCACTCCTTATTACAATCCTTATTGGGGTTATCAGTCCGGGGTAAAACGGAATGCCAATATTCGCTCTATTCATCAGCCGCTGATAGTAATGAATTATGATCATCGGATCAATAACCATGATGCCTTCAGTATTTCGGTTGGACTGGTTTTGGGGAGCAGATCTGATACAGGTCTTGACTGGTATAAAGCAGCAGATCCTCGTGCTGATTATTATCGCTACCTGCCCGGTTATCAGAAGGATCCCTTGTTAAAAGCATATGTTCGGGATGCAATCAAAAATAACCCGGATTTATTGCAGATCAACTGGAACAAATTAATCGATATAAACAGAAACAGCCATGCATCTATATTACAGGCAAATGGCGTAGAAGGGAATCGAATTAGTGGCAAAAGGGCCCATTATATTATAGAAGAAAGGATGGCACTGGCCAGGCGACTGGAAATTTCAGGTGTTTATCATTCGCTTGTATCCAATAAATATGCATTTACTACCGGGGGCTCATTTCAGGTGCAGCGTACACATCGATATAAAAAAATGCAGGATTTATTGGGTGGCGATTTTTATGTAGACTGGAACCAGTTTGCGGAAAGAGATTTTCCTGATAATCCAACCCTAATGCAGAACGACTTAAACAGACCCAACAGAATTTTGCATACAGGAGATCGATTTGGATATGATTATCTCATATACTCAATGCAGGCAAAAGCCTGGGCCCAACTGGCGGGAACAGGCAAGAAACTGGATTTTTTTTCAGCAGCTGAACTCAGTTATCAAAATTTTCAAAGAGAGGGATTGGTAAAAAACGGGTTATTCCCTGAAAATTCAGAAGGGAAATCTGCTTTAAATGAATTTACCGGGGTTGCTTTGAAAGCAGGGATCACCTATAAGTATAACGGGCGTAAATATATATACCTGCATACGGGATATTTTGTAAAACCACCCTTGTTACAGGATGTTTATATCTCACCCAAAACAAGGGATAACCGGCAGGAGCAAATACAAAATGAAAAAATAATTACCGCAGAGCTGGGTTATGTATGGAATGCCCCTGCTATCAGGTTGCGAATAAGCAGTTACCTGACTGCCTGGTCAGATGGAATGAATATTACTACTTTTTACCATGATGGGTTTGGCAATTTTGTGAATTATGCTTTATCCGGCATCAATAAAATGCATGCGGGAATAGAAAGCGGAATGGATATTTCTTTATCAGAACAATGGTCTTTTACGACAGCCATATCCCTGGCCCGTTATCTGTATACCAGCCGGCAGAAATTAACAGTTATGGCAGATAATGATGCATCCGTTATAGAAAGAGGGGAGATCTATTCTAAAAATTTCAGGGTAGGTGGAACCCCGCAGGAAGCATATGGTGCAGGGATTGCTTATCAACTCTCGGGGCATTTTTTTGCGAACCTCACTGCCAGTTATTTCAGGCAGCAATGGCTGGACTTCAACCCATTGCGAAGAACCTATCATGCATTAGATGGGTTGGTAAAAGGAACTGATCAATGGAAACAGGTGATTGAGCAAAAGGTTTTACCAGAACAATACACAGTTGACCTGTTGGTAGGTACTACGGTTAGGATAAAAATGATTGGATCAGGAAAGAAACAAACAGTACAATGTATTGCCAGCATCAATAATCTGTTTAATAACCAGTCCCTTATTTCAGGTGGGTATGAGCAATTAAGATTTGATACAGTAACTAAGAACCCAGAGAAATTTCCGCCGAAATTTTTTTATGCGATGGGATTGAATTTTTCTGTTACCCTTAATCTTCGTTTATGAACAGCAATCAGGCTCTAATAAGAGGCGGATATGCAGGACTACTTGGTATTTTATTGGTTGTACAGATTTGTCTGATCTTGTACGCCTGCAATAAAAAATTTGATGAGCCACCAGAATATCATGGACCCGATCTCCATCCTACTCTCAGCATTCGGGAATTGAGGAGTATGCATTTTACCGGAAATTTTGAAAAGATTTCCGATGAATGGATAATTGAAGGAGTGGTGATTGCTGATGATAGCATGGATAATTTTTATAAATCCATTATCATACAGGATAGTACCGGAGGTATCACCATTCGGATGGATGGTTTTGGATTGTACAATGAATATCCGGTAGGAAGAAAATTGTTTGTCAGGTTGAAAGATCTCTGGCTGGGAGATTATGGGAAAATGATCCAGTTAGGGGCGGGTGTTGATCGTTCTGATTCTGCTTATCCGGAACTGATCGGAATTCCAACACCCTTATTTGACAGATACCTTGTAAAAGCAAGTTTGCAGAATAAAATAGTCCCAAAGGAAATAACCATTGATCAATTACATGATTCACTACAAAGTACCCTGATCAGGATTTCAAATATTGAATTCTCAGCTGCCGACACTGGTAAAACCTATGCAGATGCTGTCAATAAATTATCTGTCAATAATACCCTGAAAGCCTGTGGATCGGGAACTGTTTATTTACGTACCAGTGGGTATGCCAATTTTGCTTCTTTAAAAACACCGAGAGGAAACGGAAGTATTACTGCCGTTTATTCGGTATTCAGAACAGAAAAACAATTAATGCTCCGTGATACTTCAGATATTCAAATGAGTGGACTGCGTTGCACAGGTACAGGTGCAAAAGTTTTGTTTTCCGAAGATTTTGAAAATACGGTTCCCAATTCCGTTGTATCGATTAACTCCTGGAAAAATTTACCGGAAACCGGGGGTAGAAATTTTCTATCGAAATTAGCTGCCAATAATCATTATGCAGAAATCAGTGCATTTGCTACCGGTCAGGCTTCTGTTATTTCCTGGCTTATTTTGCCACCGGTTAACCTGAATAATTCGGCAAATGAAGTGCTTAGTTTCCAGACCAAAGACGGGTTTGACAATGGGGGAGTCTTGCAGGTATACCTGTCTACCAATTATGACGGAGCCGGCACCCCCTGGAAAGCCAAATGGACCGCCCTGAAAGCCAGTATTTCTAAAGGCTCGATTTCAGGTATTGCTGCTGATTGGGTTTCTTCCGGCAATATCAGTCTGGCTTCTTTCTCAGGATCAGTTTACATCGCTTTCAGGTATGACGCGGCAGACCCCGTTTCTGTCATTGATAAACGAACCACCAGTTTTCAATTGGATAATGTCAGAATAGTCGGCAATTAGGTTTCCTGAAGATTTTTCCTGTCAAAAAAAGCATATAGCTTTTTATAGGCTTTTTGGGTTGTCATCCTGTCAGAGAACTGCATTTGGTACTTTCTTTGTTCATTTGCACCCAAAACAATCACTATGCAAAAAGGCCAGATTAGGGTTCAGACAGAGAATATATTCCCGATCATTAAAAAATTTCTTTACAGCGACCATGAAATATTCCTTCGTGAGCTGGTAAGTAATGCGGTAGATGCCTCCCAAAAACTCAAAACACTTTCTTCTTTGGGGGAAGCCAAAGGCGAACTCGGTGAACTTCGTATAGATGTGGTTTTGGATGCAAAAGAGAAAACCCTGAGCATTGTTGATAAGGGGGTGGGGATGACCAGTGAAGAAGTAGATAAATATATCAACCAGGTAGCTTTCAGTGGTGCAGAAGAATTCATGGAAAAATATAAAGATGCCAATATTATCGGGCATTTTGGACTTGGATTCTATAGCTCATTTATGGTGAGTGATAAAGTAGACATTTTTACCAAAAGCCATAAAGAGGGAAGTGGCGTTTATTGGAGTTGTGATGGCAGTCCTGAATTTGAATTATACGATGTTGATTATAATGAACGTGGCACAAAGATCGTTTTGCATATCAGCGATGAAAACAAAGAATTTCTGGAAGCCGGAAGAATCAAAGGTATCCTGGAAAGATTCTGTAAGTTCCTGCCTATCCCGATCTTCTTCTCAGAAGCAGGAGAGAAGAAAGAGGAAGAAGAAAAATCTATCAATAATACAGATCCTATCTGGGTTAAAAAACCTGCTGATCTCACCAAAGAAGATTACGAGAAATTCTATAAAGAATTATATCCCTTTAACGAAACCCCTTTGTTCTGGATACATCTGAATGTGGATTATCCATTCAATTTAACCGGGGTATTGTATTTCCCTAAGATCAAGCAAAGTTATGAAATACAGAAAGATAAGATTCAGTTATACTGCAACCAGGTTTTTGTTACGGATGAGGTAAAAGATATTGTTCCTGAATTTTTAATGTTATTACAGGGAGTGATTGATAGTCCGGATATTCCATTGAATGTTAGTCGTAGCTATTTACAAGGCGACCCGAATGTTAAAAAAATCAATGCGCATATTACCAAGAAAGTTGCCGATAGGCTCGATGAAATCTTCCGCACAGACCGAAGTTCACTGGAAGCAAAATGGGAGAGTCTGGGTTTATTTGTGAAGTATGGAATGATGACTGATGATAAGTTTCTGGAGAAAGCCAATAAATTTCTGGTGATGGAAGATACCGATGGTAAATTTCATACACTTGAGGAATACAAAACGGCCACAGAAACCCTGCAAAAAAATAAAGAAGGCAAACAAGTATTATTGTATACAACCAACCCCATTCAGCAAGATGCCTATATTCAGGCGGCTAAAGCAAAAGGGTTTATTGTGATAAAAATGGAAACCCTGGTAGATGCTGCATTTATTAATACCATGGAAATGAAATGGGAAAATGTAAGTTTTGTGAGAGTGGATGCGGATATCGTGGATAACCTGATCGATAAACAGGAATCCAGTGAAAGTGTATTAAGCAAAGATGAAGAAGCTAAACTGAAGGAGTTATTTACTTTACAAATTTCCGACTTGCATGTTACTACTGAGATAAAAGGACTTAGTCCTGAATCAGCACCTGTTGTAGCTACCCGCCCTGAATTTATGCGGAGAATGAAAGATATGGGAGCGGTAGGTGGCGGCATGACTGCTTTCTATGCTCAAATGCCTGATGAAGTAACGCTGACGGTAAATGGTAATCACCCCATTTATCAGACCTTATTAAAAGTAAGTGATGCAGAAGCTTTGAATAAACAGGTAAGAAATCTTGCTGATCTTGCCCTGCTTTCCCAGGGATTATTAAAAGGGAATGAGCTTACTAATTTTATTAATAGAAGTGTTGACTTGATGCAGGAGAGAAAAGTGGAGGCATAATATTCGAAGCGATTGAAAACCGTGCCTTTGTGCCTTGGTGTGAGATTTAATTTGCACACCAAGGCACAAAGGCACGGTTTGAATTTACTTTATATAGGTGTTTTGTAATCTTATAAGGGTATCTTAATGACTGAAAAGGAACTGGCTGACAGAACCAAAGACAACTGTTTCCCATTCAAATGCAGTTCATTCGTAACCGGACTTATTAAAAACGGTTGTGCAAAAGAGTTTACTGCATTCATATCATCCGAATGAAGGGTTGTGATCATTGCTTTTGCATCCTTTTGCAAGTACCCATCCAAATTAATCAACAGGTTTTGTTCTTTTCCCAGGGTATTGGCTATCTTAATAATCAGCTCATGTGTACCCGAATCCATACAGGCAGAAGCATACAAACTATCATGCCCCGCTATTACTTCACCATTCATATCTATGGGTACTGTATAAGTGCCACGGTTATTGGAGAAAAGTTTTTGTACATAATAACTCGGACTACCATAGGAATACAGATTATCAAACCAAATCAGATCCGGAGTCCATTGCCAGCCATCAACATGTGCGAGTAAGGGCGCATAAGAAGCCATATTCACCACATCCGCATTTCGTTCGAGGCCAGTCATAAATGCGGCTTCCGCTAACGCGGCTCTCCAGTTATTTTTAGTAATACCATTGGGTATACCTACACTATGTGCAGCAAATTCACCGGCAAATATTTTTGGACCAGTGCGGTCATATGAATCATAACGCCTGGCATTTTTTAGAAACCATTCGGGAGAACTGTAATAATGTTCATCTAATATATCTGCATGCATTTTGCGAAGCGTATCATTCAGGAAATGAAAAAGTTCTCCGCCAGAATATGGGCCTACACTATTTACCAACCGAATAGTTGGATATTTTCTCTTGATAGCTTTAGCGAAATAAGTATATCGTTCTATATACTGCGGGCCCCATTGTTCATTTCCAATGCCCATCATTTGTAAATGAAATGGGGAAGCATGTCCCATTTTTGCCCGAAGAGCCCCCCATTTACTGGTAACCGGTCCATTGGCAAATTCAATCAGGTCAAGCGCATCCTGTATATAGGGGTCTAACTGGTTTGTTGGCACTACTTCAGCCGTATTAAACTGACAGGCCATACCACAATTAAGAATGGGTAAGGGTGATGCGCCGATATCTTCTGCCAGTAAAAAATATTCATAAAAACCCAATCCAAAACTCTGAAAATAATCGGGTGCAGAACGATGGCTAAACTCAGTGTTCCATCGATTGATGATCAGTTTCCTGTCCTCCACATTACCCACCGTTGTTTTCCATTGGTACCGATTGGACAGATCACGACCTTCTACAATACATCCCCCGGGAAATCTGATAAACCCGGGTTTCAGATCAGCCAATAACTGAACAAGGTCGGGTCTAAGTCCACCGGGACGTTTTTTCCAGGTATCCTGAGGAAATAAGGAAATCATGTCCATGTCAATAGAGCCCTGCCCTTCTATCCAGATGGTTAATTTGGCTTTAGGCTCAGTAGTGGTTGCCTCAAATGAAACGCTATATTTTTTCCATTCATTGCCAACTGGCGAAAGACTGGCAGTACCAATGGATTCTCCTTTAGCATTTTGTAATTCAATTCGCAGTTTCCCTACGGATCCTTTAGATACCCTCGCCCAA
>CAIWKU010000007.1 GCA_903913355.1 uncultured Bacteroidota bacterium
AACAAGTAGGAATGTTGATTCCATTAGGGTAGTATGAATAAATAATTAATTTGTTGTAGTATCAAAATAGATAGAAATTCAATTAATTAATTGCCAACATTTTTCTTAGCGGCTCAATGCTTCCTTTGTCTGACCGACTATGCAGTTCAGGTTAGCGTTACATCTACTAATGGTAGCCCATAAAAGTATGAGCGCAATGAACGCATTAAATATATAAAATACCGGAATTAATCTATAGATTGAACTTAAAAACCTACTCAACCTATAGTACATTACCAAATCAATGATTATGCCTTAAAATCATCAATCCATTTTGGATCGCTTAATAATTTTTTTATTTCGGCAGTATCCCCAAGAGCTGTAACCAGTAAATCTTTCCCGTTTGTTGCTAGATCCTTTGTAAAGCAATTCCCGGAATTTACAATAAAAGCTGCCATTTGCGCTCCGATCACTTTCATTAAATCAAAACGGGTTATATCAGACATATCAATGTTGCCTAAAACATCTTCTCCTAATTCGTGAAGCCATTTTGTTTTATATTTTTTTTCATCTAAACTATCTGTATCAGGTATTTTCTTAATGGAGGCCGGGTCAATGGAAATTTGAAATCTTCTGTAATCAATTATTTTATTGATTATCGGTGATCTGAAAGTGTCAACCTGCATAGCACTTGCATCCTGTCCAGTAGCTGTCATAATCCAATTCAACCAAAACATTAATGGTATACCGGGAGGGTGAATGGTTTTATTGGGTTGTATAAATTGGCGGGAGATGCCTGTGCCAAAACTGAATAAACTTATTTCGTTTAATTGATAATTGCTTTTATAACCACTATCCTTAGGAAAACTATATGAAATGGCTTCTATGAAAGCAGCCAGGGAAGGATTATTATAGGTAGTGGTTCCTCCATCTACAAACCGTTCCAATGGGTAGAAGTAGGTTGGAGCACTCATGGTAGCTTCCATCGCTGCCCTTAATAAAACATCTTTATAAGTTCCGTAATAAGTATTGTCCATTTGTTTAAAACAGGTAAAAAAAGTTTCTTCTGCTGCTGATAAATCCTGCGAAGTAATTAGCAGATCAATATCGGTTTTAGAACTGGCGTCCTGTAAGGAAATATTGCCTATCAGCTTATGTAAGTTTTCCCGGTATTTGTCTTTTGAAAACTTAGGCGGGTTTATATACCGGTCCCCTAAACATCTTTTATCAAATACTTCGGTAACTAAACTGGTATATAAATCCTCTATTTGTAAGGCCGTATGGCCGGTGGCAATTAAGCCGGCAATGATGGCACCCGTAGAAGTGCCAGCAACCATATCGAATAATTCATAACAGGGAATACCTGCTATTTCTTCTAATTTCTTTATAAGTTGAATAGTAAGTATCCCTCTCATCCCGCCTCCGTCCAGTGTAAGAATGGCTTTGTGTGAAGGATTAATTTGTAATATGGTAAATGCCTGATGTCTTTCCGGACTAAGGGTATTGGGTTTAGCCATAATGTAATAGATTACAAATGATATATTGGAAAATAGAATAGATGA
>CAIWKU010000008.1 GCA_903913355.1 uncultured Bacteroidota bacterium
ATCATTATTGATGAAATATTGCAAATCTTCTTTCAACGAAAGATCTTCAATTTTTGATTTGATTAACAGGTTATTGGATCCTGAATTGATCCTGATATTGTAATTATAATTGCTGTAAATCAGAGAAGTATTAGAGAATAACCTGCTATTAAAAATATGGTTCCAGCGGGCTGTAGCCGTACTATTGCCATAGTCAATACCAAAAGTTCCACCAAAGCCCAGATTGTCTTTTCCAAAGTAGCCGGATAAATACACCCGGTTTTTATCATCTAAAGTGTAATTGGCTTTAACATTCAGGTCATAAAAATATAAGCTGTTATTCCTGATTGAGGAATCCCTTGATAATTTTAAAAACAGATCAGCATAGGTTCTTCTGCCGCTTATGATAAAAGAGCCTTTGTCTTTCACAATCGGCCCTTCAATATTTAAACGAGAGGCGATCAATCCAATTCCTCCGCTGGTTTGCAGATTCTGGTTATTGCCGTCATTCATCTTTATATCTACAACAGATGAGAGTCGGCCACCATATTCTGCGGGCATTGCGCCTTTATATAAAGTAAGATCTTTAATGGCATCGGAATTAAAGGAAGAAAAAAAACCCAATAGATGCGAAGCATTATACACTACTGCTTCATCCAATAAAATCAGGTTCTGATCTGCACCTCCGCCCCTTACGTAAAATCCGGAATTGCCTTCTCCGGCGGATTTTACTCCGGGTAATAATTGAAGGGTTTTTAATACATCTTTCTCACCAAAAATGACAGGAACATTTTGTATTTCGCTGATAGACAATTTTTGTACACCCATCAGCGGTCTTACAACATTTTCATTTTTCTTTTTGGAGCTTACTATCACTTCCTGTAATTCTGATCCTTTTTGAATAAGCTCTACCGACTGTGTAATATTTTTATCTAAAACTATTTTTATGGAATCAGGTATATGCCCTGCAAAATTTACGATCAATGTATAGATACCAGCAGGGGCTGAAATCGAATAAAAACCATATGAATTACTAACGGTTCCTGATTTTGGTTGCTCTAAGAGGTAAACGGAGGCCCCAATTAAAATTTCGCCACCTTTTTTTTCTTTGATGCTTCCACTGATGGTATGGCGGTCGGGTACTGCTTTCTGTTGTGAAATGGCATTAGTAGCGGCCAATAGAAATAACAGTAAGCTAATCATGTTCGAGATCCTTCTCATTCGTTGTTTTGGTTTTACTTCTAACAATTTTCTATCGGGAATGTTTACTTTACAGGATATTCTCCTTCCCATATCGTCAATACTAGTTTTTCTCCCCGGGAAAGCGGCTGCAATTTACATACCCAATTGTGTTTTAGGGTAAGTTTAACATCCTGTGTAGGTTTTCCTCTTATTTCTTCGCTCACTCCACGTAATCTTAGCAATTCCCTGCATTTTCTGGCATTCTATTGGTTTGTTTGGTTGCTATATAATTTGACGTGTATGATACGTGTAGCTATTGTGGATGATTATCCAATGATCAGGGAAACATTAAAACGGTATTTAGGAATTTGTCATGATATGTCGGTTGTTATGGAAGCGGGTAACGGCCGTGATTTTATTAACCGGCTTTTTATTAGCACTGAGCTACCTGATGTGGTAGTAATGGATGTGCAAATGCCTGTTATGGACGGATACCAGGCTGCCCGTTATCTTTCCTTACATTATCCTTGTATTAAGATTTTGGGAATGTCGGCAAATGAAGAAGCCGGCAGACAGATGCTTGCCTGCGGGGCTTCCTTTTTTTTGCCGAAATGTGTAGATGGGGAAAAGATAGCGGCAGCCATTCATACATTGGCTGGAAGCTGATTTTCGTATCTATTTTATGATAACTGCAACGATTGGTATTAACTACCACCTAACGTGTTGTGCTATTAGATTAGTTAGTATATGGTAATTTTTTAAAAATGAAAATTATCAATATAGGGTGCCAGATAATTAATTTCATTCTTTTTTTGCCTTCTGCCTGAACGATCTGGTCGGGCAGTCAAAGAAACCTGGATTGAATTGTGCCAGTATTTTCCTGAGGATGGCATATAAATTGCTGAAAGTAAATAAGCATTGTACAATATTTTTCTTCCATTTCTTTAGATAATTTCTGATTTTTTGTATTTTACAATACCTACTTTCTATATCCTTAAACTATCTTCTAAGGCATGCTGTACTGGATGGAAAGAGCCTATTTCCACAAAAGAAAACGAAGGATGAACGAAGGATGAACGAAAGATCAACGCAGGAACATCGAAACAAGCACAGAATTACAACGAAGGATGATCAGCGTTGCAACGAAGGATGATCAGCGTTACATGACTGTTATATCACTATCACATAACGGTTATATGCTAATTAAAAGAACCCAGATCTTTACAAAATGTATAACATAGGAAATGGTAGCTCCTAAATTTTCATTTAGAAACCAACATATTGTGCTATTTAGAAATAGTTTACCAAGTACAATACGTAGAGTGCTAGTATTTTTATACATTCTTAGCGTCGATTGTGGGTCGCTGCGTTATTTGCACTCCTGATCTGCAGGCAAGCAAAGAAAGCTAAAAAAATATCGGTAATTAATTGAATTTCAATCTATTAAATATCAAAACCCGTTAATTAATGATTACTTGCCCTTCCCCTTAGCCATAAATACCCTCCAATCATGGCAATTAATGAGGCAAAGAGAACGGCGATTTTGGCGGAATCGGTATCGGGGCTTGAGCCGAATGCGAGGGTGGATATAAAGATGCTCATGGTAAATCCGATACCAGCGAGAATAGATGCACCTATCAGGTTATACCCATTAACACCATTGGGCAGGCGGGCAATTTTTTTAGATACGAGCAGATAGCAGGCAGAACAAATGCCGAGTGGTTTGCCTATACAGAGACCTGCTATAATGCCGATACTTAATGGACTTACCAAGTTTTGTATACCTGTTTCGGGTAATGGGATGGCGGTATTGGCCAGTGCAAATAGCGGCATGATGATAAAGTAAACAGGGATATGTAATTGTAATTCGAATTTGCGGAGCATCGATTTGGGTACCAGGAATGCAAATAGTACACCTGCAACTGTAGCGTGTATGCCTGAATGATACATGCAGTACCATAAAATCAACCCGCAGAGCCACTGTATCCAACCCCATTTTATTTTCCGTTGATTTGAGATCAGCAGGATTACAATGATGATAATACAGCCCAATAAATATAAGAGATGAATAGCACCACCATAAAATAATGCGATAATGATGATGGCCCCCAGATCATCTATGATTGCCAATGCAGTGATGAATATTTTTAAGCCAACCGGAATCCTTTTTCCCAAAAGAGAAATAATACCCAATGCAAAGGCAATATCTGTAGCAGTTGGGATAGCCCAACCTTTTAGATAGGAGCTATGGTAGGTAAAAAAGGAAAATAAAATAGCAGGTACCAGCATCCCACCCAATGCGGCTGCTAGTGGCAGAATCGCTTTTTTAAATGAGGCCAGCTCCCCATCTATGAGTTCACGTTTAATCTCCATGCCCGCCAGGAAAAAAAAAAAGGCTGATTAACCCATCGTTGATAAGCATAGACAGGGAATTGGGGAAAGAAAAATAGCCAGCATGAAATGAATGGGCCAGGGTTCCGTCAAACCCCATTGACCATAGTTTGCGATAGGTTTCTTTCCATGGGTTCATATTTGAGATAACTAAAGAAATTACAGTGCAACTCAATAATGTGATGCCAATAGATCGGCTATCATGGAAAAACCGCTTCAGGGGATTTAGTATTTTCTTCCTGACTAAATGAATCAT
>CAIWKU010000009.1 GCA_903913355.1 uncultured Bacteroidota bacterium
CAATCACCACAATGGCCCAGGGCGAATAATCACAGGTGGGTTGTATTTCCCTGGGCAGGCAGAAGCAATACTACAATACAAACAACCACCATAAAAAATAAATGCTAAGAAAAAACGAGGAATGGGATGGCTTTTTATAAGATCCATTTAGCTGTCTTATTTTCTACAAGACACTTCATAATAAATTCGCAGGTCTCCCACATAGCAAAGGGTTATCGGTTGTTATTCTGTGGCATAACAGTTGGTTTACAAGGACTTACTGTGAATGGAATTAATCAGTCACTCGTTATCAAAAACCTGCTGGAAAAGAAAACCTAAAAATATTCATCGTATTTATACGATGATATGCAAGAAAATCCCTTACTTTGCTTTATCGTACAAAAACGATAAATAAATGGCTAGTCCGAAAACAACCTCCTTTTCCCAAAAAGAACAGGATCTTTCCCAGTTTGCCAAAGCATTTGCGCATCCCGCACGAATTGCGATTCTGAAGATACTGGCAGAACAGAACCAATGTATCTGTGGTGAGATCGTGGAAATATTACCCCTGGCACAATCCACCGTTTCACAACATTTAAAAGAATTAAAAGAAGCCGGACTGATCAGTGGAACAGTAGAAGGCCCGAAAAGCTGTTACTGTATTAACTGGAAAGCATTTGAAAAATTCAGTCATGAATTCAATTCGCTTTTCTCTTCCTTAAAAGTGAAACAAAAAAAATCCTGCTGCTGAACAATTAAACTAAATATATATGCAAACCGAAAACACTTTAAAAGAATTGGTAAAAGAAAAATACAGTGCCATAGCCGGGCAACCCCGTTCACAAAATGCAGCTTCCTGCTGTGGCTCGGGTTCTTGCAGTACTGAAGTATATAACCTGATGGCAGATGACTATACCAACCTGGATGGATATACGGCTGATGCTGACCTGGGTTTGGGTTGTGGTTTACCCACTCAGTTTGCAAAGATCAATAGCGGTGATACTGTTATTGATTTGGGCAGCGGCGCAGGTAACGATTGTTTTGTAGCCAGGGCCATTACTGGTGAAAAGGGAAAAGTAATCGGGATTGATTTCACTGAGAAAATGATTGAAAAAGCCAGAGAGAATGCAGAAAAACTAAATTACCATAATGTAGAATTTCGATTTGGGGATATTGAGCATATGCCGGTATCTGCCAATATTGCTGATGTAGTAGTAAGTAATTGTGTGCTCAACCTGGTGCCCAATAAATTGAATGTATTAACAGAAGTGTTTCGTGTATTAAAACCAGGTGGGCATTTCAGTATCTCTGATATTGTATTGGAAGGAGAGTTACCCGCCAAATTAAAAGAAGCTGCCGAAATGTATGCAGGTTGTATATCCGGCGCCATACAAAAACAAGTATACCTGGAATTGATTGAAGCAACCGGATTTAGTAATATAACCCTCCAGAAAGAAAAAGACATCATAGTGCCAGATGATATTCTACTGGAATATTTTAGCCAGGAAGAAATTGGTTCCTTCAGAAATAGCGGTGCCAGTATCAAAAGCATTACAGTATATGCAGAAAAAGCAACTGATCAAAAGCAAGCCTGCTGTGCCCCAGGATGCTGTGATTAAGTAACCGGCAATAATCGCCATCTCCGATTAAAAGAATGCGCTATCGAATAAAAACCATAAAACAATTTAGCCATCAAGCCATTTAAAACATGCAAATCCTCCCAATGCTCCCTTCCCATGGGGAATCCGTATTAGCCATCTATACAGAAGGTATCGCCACTGGCAATGCTACTTTTCAAACTAAGGCACCCTTGTGGGAAGAATGGGACGCGGCACACGCAGTTTCACCTAGATTGGTTGCTGTTGAGGATGAAACTATTTTGGGCTGGGCAGCGATTACCCCTGTTAGTGGAAGATGCGTGTATGCTGGTGTGGGAGAAGTAAGTATTTATGTTAGTGCCCCAGCAAGAGGTAAAGGCATCGGTAAACAATTATTACAGGCTTTGATTGAAGAAAGCGAAAAAGTAAATTACTGGACTTTACAGGCAGGAATTTTTCCGGAGAATCTATCCAGCCTGGCAATACATACAGCCTGCGGATTCAGGATATTGGGAACCCGGGAACGCATTGGCAAAATGAATGGCGTTTGGAGAGATACGGTTTTATTGGAAAGAAGAAGTGATAAAGCAGGCATCGAATGAAAAA
>CAIWKU010000010.1 GCA_903913355.1 uncultured Bacteroidota bacterium
ATAAAAATACCATTAATAGCAGTAACGCAAAGAACGCAATGGACACGCAGAGAACGCAGAGGTATGTTGTTTAACTCACCGCATTTTCTTTTGTCAGTACTTTCTCAAAACATACACTATTCTCTATTCCTACATATTTCCCATAATTAGGTATGATTACAAAACCATTCTTCAGGTACAATGCAATGGCTTCCGGTTGTCTTTTCCCGGTTTCTAAAATACATTTTTCATACCCCAATTCTTTAGACCAGTTCTGTAATTCATTCAGCACCCTGTTGGCAACTCCCTTTCCTCTGGTAGCAGGTAGCGTAAACATCCGTTTTACTTCCATAGAACCTGGATCAAACTCTCTGATAGCACCACAACCCACTGGTTGTTCATTTGCATACGCAACAATCACATGCCTGATAGCATCTGTCTTATTTAGTTGCGCATAAAAAATAGTATCCTCCCCATCTCTTACCGCCAGATCGGCATCCAGCATTTTTACCAATGCTATAAAATCCGGATGAGCTGAATCGGTTCTGAGTAGGGATATCATTGATTATACTTTACAGATGATTATTGAAAATTAAAAAAAATATAGCGTGCCATTTAATTAGTCAATCCTTTGCACCCCTCATTTAGGGCTTTCTCACTGAATTACTGATCAATTTGAAAACAGATCCCCAATTATTGTTATTGCTATTATTGGGTGCCCCAGTGGCTGTTAATAAAGCATCCTGGTCCGTTGCATCATATTTCCATACCCAGGCCAAAACAGAAAAGCCTCTTGTATACACGCTGTCCAGAAAAGGCTTTGTATCCATCAAAGTTCCCGCATTCATGGGTGCGGTTTCACCAAAAATTACCGGAATATTATTTTGTTGCAATGCCTGCAACCTGGCCCCTAACTGACTGGCCGGAACCAATAACCATTTTTCATAGGCATGTATAGTAAACAATATGTTTGTTTTTCCTGAAAGAAATGAAGTGCCTTTATTATGTAAGACCGATTCGTCCTGGCCCTGTTCTGCACAGGGAACCAGTATGATATTTTGATTGCCTGCATTACGTATAATACTTACCATTTGAGTCATGTCCTGCATCCAGATATCATCCGTATATCCATCCGAGCGATCATACCGATAGGGTTCATTCCAGACTTCAATCCATACATCGGGCTGACTGGCAAACTGTGCGGCCCATTGTTGCAATTTTGTTTTATAGGCTGTCCACCAATAGGTTTGAGAAGGCATCATCCCACTAAAAACAGTGGATGCTGTTCCATTCCATCCAAACGGACAAAGAATGGTAATTTTTTTATTCGCCCGATTACTATCAACAATGGTTTGCAATGAGTATAAGTAAGATGTATTGCTATCCAGAATAGTGCTTCCCGTAATCGGTTCCTGTTCCATATTACCAATAAATTCCCTGGCAATATCCAGGTTCCATGCATTCATATCAGCACTTCCTGCACTAAATACGTGCAGACTATTGGCACCAATCAATTGTACCGGACTGGTAAGATGATAAATTTTATTGCCTGATGTGGAATATTGCGTATTGCTGTTAACTACATTAGAAGAAGCATGCTTATTACAGGAAACCAGCCATAGCAGTGACAATAAAACAAAACCTGGCACCCAATATTTTGTAAACTTTATTATAAGCATATTTTATCAGGCTATCCTACTAAAAAACTTCCATTTATATGCTCCCTGTCTGAAAATTATCGGCAAGAAGAAAACTGTAGGTAAATAAACCAATTATACTTTGGATGCAATTAATATTTTCAACCCCCAACTTGATTTGGCAAAAAACAATTTAGCCATG
>CAIWKU010000011.1 GCA_903913355.1 uncultured Bacteroidota bacterium
AGCTAGGGCCAGTGCAGCGTCTTCAACTTGAGCCTTGAGTACCGTCGTAGTAGCAGTAGGAGACTGAGCGAGGTAATCCTCGGCAGTAGCTGGGACATAAGAGGTGGGCGTTTCAAGCATAATGCGAATATTGCGATCCATGTTATAGTACGCACCGTCAACGGTAATGTACCCGCCCTTAGTGCCTACTTTGTAAGGCTTAACCAGTGGGAGAACGACGTTGGAAACTTTACGACCAGCATAAACACCATCCAAAACGCGAACATAGCTCATCTCTAACTCCTTATTAACTTACAATACAAGTATTATATAATAAATGGATTTATTAGTCAAATCACGCCAAAATGTATTCCAGTGATTTTAGTGAAATAACAGGCTTGCCGGGATTTCTATTTTTGGTTGCCCCATCAAATGGTAGCTCAACAACAAATTATTACCACCGCCACTATCAAAATACTGGAGCTTAATTTTATGGAATCCTTTTTCCAACAGACATCTACCCTCTTTTTCCTCAAATCCATGATCCCCATCATTGTTCACGATCTCTTTATCATCAATAAACAACTTACTACCGTCATCGCTGGTGGTATAAAATGAATAGCCTCCGGTTTGATCTATTCGAATATATCCTTCAAAAATTAATCCGAATTTGTCGGTTCGCTGTTTAACAGATACAGAAACTTTTTCGGCAATTCCATCTTTTATGGGCGTTAGCTCTTTCATTGCTTCTATGCTCATTCTATCGGATTCATAGTAATTGTATCGAAGCCCTTTTTCAGGATGCTTAACTTTCTGTGCTTTCAGTAAACTAAGTCCTTCCAGTTTTTCTTCTGCCGTATCACTGGAAATACTATTGTCTTTAAAAGCAAAAGCCCTGATAACTGCATTTCCTTTCACAAGAAAAGGAGCAGTATAAACAAGGGTGCTGGTTGTTTTATCGTCTGTAATTGTATAACTGATTTTTGCAGATGGATCATTTTCAGTTATACTGACTGTGGCCCCAGTCATATCTGCTTTGTATGCAACCTCAATCTTTGGTTTGCGAATAAAGGAGCCAAAATTAGCTAATCTGATTGCATAGGCATACGGTGCTTTGATCTTATTCGGATCATATTCCGGTAAAGAGATTAGCAGGTCATTTCCAGACTGACTACTCTGCAATTTTTCATGGGTAGATAAAAAAGTAATATCTGAAGGCGATTGTGTCCCGCCCAGGTTTTTCAATACCAGTTTCCTTCCCGAAGGATATTTAGGAAAGATAGCATACAAAGAATTGGTATTGGCGTTATAGGTATAAAACACTTCTTTCGATGCATATCCAGGCTCAGGATCAACTGTGAGCTTCATCATAATATCTTCTCCTTTTTTGGCTTTATAATCTCTTTTGCCTTCTGTCCATTGGCTTACCTGTTTCCAACGCGTCGTACCATATATAGCTTCTCCATTAATCTTTAGCCAGTCTCCTATCTGTAATAATCTTTCCTGCATAATAGGCGGAATTTTTCCATGCTCATCCGGACCAATATCAAGCAGAAAATTTCCTCCCCTGCTAACTTTATCCAGAAGATGATATACCAGTGATTGGGCTGAATTATAATCCCAGGCATCTTCTTCGCGATTATATCCATAGGAATACCCCATACCCCTGCTTTCTTCCCACGCATGGTTTTCAAAATCAACATTTGGCTGGTATTCGGGCGTGTATACAGCACCGTGTTTAAAACGAACACCACTACCCCAACGATCGTAAGTAACGATCCTGTCTTTTACCGGGCTTTCATTATATACCCACGAAAGAAACTCTTTCGATTTCCAGGTATTTTCGGTAGCATCCCAATCTCCATCTGTCCAGAATACATCAGGCTGATACGTATTGATCAGTTCTTTCATCTGTGGCCATACATGTTCCTGTGCATATCGATCCTTATCTGCTTTCCATAAAGGGTTGAACCATTCGTATAATGAGTAATACATGCCAGCATGAACACTGGTTTTTCGAACCGCTTTGAAAAGATCTCCTAACAGGTCGCGTTTAGGACCCACATCCATTGCATTCCAGGGAAAGCCCCAGGTGCGGTTGGCATCTTTACTGGGCCATAAAGTAAACCCATCATGGTGTTTAGAAGTTAATACAATGTATTTGGCACCCGAAGCTTCGAACAAGCTGGCCCATTCATCCGGATTAAATAATTCAGCTTTAAACTGATCGGCCAGCTGGTAATAAGTCAGGTTGCCGAACTTTTTCTTGTGAAAAGCGATACGGGCAGTATCATTATTTTCCAGCCCATTTTGGTACCATTCAGCATAATTGCCCTTGGTTGTCCAGCCCGGAACCGCATACACCCCCCAATGGATGAATATGCCAAATTTAGCATCCCCAAACCATTGCGGAACGGGACGTTTATCTAATGACTCCCAGGTAGGCTGGTAATTTTGTGCATTGCTCACAATGGCTGTAAATAACAGGCAGGCTAGAAATGTTTTTTTCATATAGAAGCAGATATGACTGAAAAATACCGAAAATCTGTTAAACCAAATTGTAATCAGCATATTTTCCCTTAGTACCTTTGCAGCCTGAACGATCGCCTGATCATTATAAACTAATAAAACTGAGATAATGGATTTCCGTATTGAAAAAGACACCATGGGAGAAGTACATGTACCAGCAGATGTGTATTGGGGCGCCCAAACCCAACGTAGTATCGACAATTTTAAGATTGCCCAGGATATTAATAAAATGCCCAAAGAGATTATCAAAGCTTTTGCTTATCTCAAAAAAGCCGCTGCCCTCACCAACCTCGAAGCCGGGGTATTACCGAAAGAAAAATCCGATCTGATTGGTCAGGTTTGCGATGAAATACTTGCAGGAAAACTGGATAGCCAGTTTCCTTTGGTGGTTTGGCAAACCGGTTCAGGAACCCAAAGCAATATGAATGTGAATGAAGTGGTTGCTTATCGGGCACATGTATTAAAAGGCGGGGCCTTAACTGATAAGGATAAATTTCTTCATCCGAATGATGATGTAAATAAATCGCAGTCTTCTAATGACACTTTCCCAACTGCCATGCATATTGCGGCGTATAAAATATTGGTGGAAACCACTATACCGGGTATTCAAAAGCTGAGAGATACGCTTGCTCAAAAAAGCAAAGAATTTATGCATGTGGTGAAGATCGGACGTACCCATTTTATGGATGCAACCCCACTTACCGTTGGACAGGAAATCAGTGGCTATGTCTCACAACTGGATCATGGATTAAAAGCTATCCATAATACATTGGCACATCTTAGCGAACTTGCATTGGGTGGCACAGCCGTAGGAACAGGAATTAATACCCCAAATGGATATGATGTGAATGTGGCCAAGCATATTGCCAACCTTACTGGTTTACCTTTTATAACTGCAGAAAATAAATTTGAAGCCCTGGCTGCGCATGATGCCATTGTGGAAGCCCATGGAGCATTGAAAACTGTGGCAGTGAGTTTAATGAAAATTGCCAATGATATTCGTATGCTCTCTTCCGGTCCCAGAAGTGGAATCGGAGAATTATTTATTCCCGATAATGAACCCGGTTCATCCATCATGCCGGGAAAAGTAAATCCTACCCAATGTGAAGCATTAACGATGATTGCAGCACAGGTAATGGGGAATGATGTTGCCATCAATATTGGCGGCGCTACAGGTCATTTTGAATTAAACGTATTTAAACCTGTGATGATCTATAATTTCCTACACAGTGCAAGACTGATTGGTGATGGATGTGTAAGTTTCAACGATAAATGCGCCATCGGTATCGCTCCCATTGAAGCCAATATCAAAAAGCATGTTGATAACAGCCTGATGCTGGTAACCGCCCTAAATACAAAAATCGGTTACTACAAAGCAGCCGAAATAGCCCAAAAAGCCCATAAAGAAGGAACTACCCTAAAAGAAATGGCCGTAAAACTTGGCTATGTAACCCCTGAAGAATTTGATGCCTGGGTTGTACCAGCAGATATGGTGGGGAAGATCAATTAATAATTCACAATTAATAATTGGGCCATCTGATTTTGTCAGATGGCTTTTTTTTGCCAGCTCCAAAACAATGGAACCATTCAGCAATGAAACAATACTTCTTTATTCCTTATTCGCTATTCAATATTCGTCATTTTTTTGCCGCCCAAAAAGGTAGCTTTTACTTTCGTTTGCAAGATCGCTGTATCAGCAATTTTCATCAGGTCGTTAGAGAGAAAAATAAAATCTGCTTTCTTTCCTTTTTCCAGGCTACCGATTTCCTTTTCAAGAAAGCTGGCTTTGGCGGCCCAGATTGTCATTCCACGGATGGCTTGTTCGCGGGTTAAGGCATTCTCCATTTGAAATCCACCTTCAGGAAATCCTTTGGCATCTTTTCTGACTACTGCTGCCAGAAATGTTTTAAAGGGGGAGATATCTTCAACAGGAAAATCTGTTCCCAATGGCAACCAGCCATTTTGTTTCAGTAATTGCTGGTATGCATATCCACCCTTTAATCGCTCTTTGCCTAATCTTTCTTCTGCCCAATACATATCGCTGGTGGCGTGTGTAGGTTGAACAGAGGGAACAATACTTGCGGAACCAAATAAATCAAAATCGGCCTGGTTAATAATCTGCGCATGTTCGATCCGCCAGCGACGGTCGTTCTTTGTTTTGAGGTATTTATTATATACCGTAAGTATTTCACGGTTAGCGCTATCGCCTATAGCATGTGTACACATTTGAAAACCGGAAGCAGCCAATACTTTTGCCAGAGAATCGTAATGCGATTTATTTCGTAACAAAAATCCCTGCCAGCCTGGTTTATCATTATAAGGTTGAAGCAAACAGGCGCCACGGCTTCCTAATGCGCCATCTGCATATACTTTGAAGCCGTTTACAAAAAGCTTGTCGGTTTTATAGGGTCCCCTGGCCAGGTATTTTGTCAGGTTTTCATCATTATCACTCAACATCACAAATAAACGCATATCCAGTTTACCCGCTTTTTGTAAAGCATCAATACCGTCAACATCTTTATAGTTTAACCCGCAATCGGTGATAGTGGTAAGCCCTTGTTCAAAGCAATTTTTTTGAGCCGCCAGTAACCATTGTGTATATATTTCTGGAGTAGGTGCAGGAATCTGTTCATACACTTTATCATCCCCATTGTCGATCAATACACCCGTCAATTTTCCATTTTTTACTTCAATAGAACCACCTGTAATGGTTTGTCCGGCTTTAATGCCCGCAAGATCCATTGCTTTCTGATTGGCAATAGATGCATGCCCATCAATACGGGTAAGCACAACCGGTTTATCCGGAAACAGTTTATTCAATGCTTCATTGGTAGGATAAGTTTTACCCGGCCATTTGTTTTGATCCCAGCCCCTGCCCTGTATCCAGGGGAGGTCGGGATGTTTTTTTGAAAAAGCCTGTATTCTCTCCACTGCTTCTTCCCAACTGGTAGTGCCAAACAGGTCGGCCTGAAAAAGCGATCTGCCATACGCTACAAAATGAGCATGTGCATCTATAAAACCGGGATATACAGCTCCGCCTTTGGCATCTATATTTTCGGTTGCTGAATAGGTAGAAAGAATGTCTTCATTTTTACCTACAGCAAGTATCTTTCCGTCTTTTACAGCCATGGCCTGGGCTACAGAAAATGCGGAATCAACCGTGTAAATCACAGCGTCATGGATAATGATATCTGCTTTTTGTTTACCACAAGAAGCAAGTATAATGAGCAAGACAATGGTGTACATTTTTCTCATAGAGGTAGTTTCTGGATTTTAAAGTTAGGTACTTAATAAATAACGTGTTGTACTATTAGAACTATTTAGTATCTGGCTAATTAGTATAAACAAAAACTCTCTATTTAGGGTGCCAGATGAATAATTTCTAATCGGTCCCTGTGGAGGGCCTCTATTGGTTCGATGTCGGGCGAATGGCCCTGGCAAAAAAATGATGCGAAGCCTCCCGCTATCGGCGGGA
>CAIWKU010000012.1 GCA_903913355.1 uncultured Bacteroidota bacterium
ACCCATATTTTACCCTGTTGCCCCTTACCGGCTGTTTGAGAACTTGCGAAAAAGCAGGTTCCGTGTGCAGCCATATTAGCCTGAATCATGTCCATGGCATAGATGTTGGTGCTTCCAACCTCGGTTAATTCAATGAATGGTGTACCAATGGTACTTTTAGCTGTAAAGGGTGACAAAGAATTACTATTTTTGACAAAGTTAATAAAGCGGGCTCCGGTGGTTCAGAATTAATCTTTAAAAAATAAGGACAAATTCGGAGTCCTGATACAATAAATCATTACTCATTTAAAATTTCATCGATTATTGGAACCTCTTTCTCTTTTAAAAACCCGCGAAAAAAGTACGATCACGAGGCTTACACGTAATTCAAAGATCTTCAAATCGATCATTAAAGCTATACAGGATAAGAAAGGCGAACATATTGTTAGTCTGGATCTGCGCAAGATACCGGAAGCCTCTGCCGATTTTTTTATCGTTTGTCAGGCTTCCAGTACCACACAGGTAAGGGCTATTTGTGATGCTATTGAAGACCAGGTTCGGATGGATTGTAATGAAGCTCCTTATAAACATGAGGGGCGACAGGCATTACAATGGGTTTTGATTGATTATGTGAGTGTGGTAGTGCATGTAATGCATCCCGATGCAAGAAAATTTTATAAACTCGAAGAAATGTGGAGTGATGCAGGCTCGCAATTGCACGACATGTAAACAATTTAAAATATAAGGTCCGGTTAATCGTTATTATTAGAAACCCCAATTTATTATAGAGGTATTAGTATATGTCACAGGAAAATAAAAACATAAAGTTAAGTGGTCAGGATAAAGGTGACGGTTCACGCAAAGGGCCTAAGTTCAATATCTATTGGATCTACGCAATCATACTGGTTGTGTTACTCGGAACACAGTTCATGAAACTTTCCCCCGATCTGATCAAAATCACTGAGCAGGAATTTACCCAGAATATGCTGGCAAAAGGCGATGTTGAAAAACTAGACCTGGTTAAAGTCAAAGAAAAAGTGAGGGTTTATATCAAGCCTGAAGAGCTTTCAAAAGATATCTATGTAAATAAGTATAAAATTACCCTGCCCAAGGACAAAGCAAAAGGAGTTCCTCTTTTCGAGTTCCAGGTAACGGATTTCAAAAGCTTTAAGGATGATATCAAACAGGTATATGAAACGTATAAAATACCTGAAGTGCCTGAGTCTGTTGTAGAAGAAGCAGAATGGTTTGGTCCGGTGATGAATGCCGTATTATCCATTTTATTGATTGTGGGAATCTGGGTATTACTCATGCGTAAAATGGGTGGTCAGGGCGGCGCCGGCGGTCCGGGCGGTATTTTCAGTATTGGTAAATCAAAAGCTACTTTATTTGATAAAGGGGCCAAAGTAAATATCACATTCGCAGACGTTGCCGGATTGGATGAGGCAAAAGTGGAAGTGATGGAGATTGTAGATTTTTTAAAGAATCCCAAAAAATATACAGCACTGGGTGGTAAAATTCCAAAAGGGGCTTTATTAATTGGTCCTCCCGGTACCGGTAAAACCCTGTTGGCAAAAGCCATGGCGGGTGAAGCCCAGGTTCCTTTCTTTAGTTTGAGTGGGAGTGATTTTGTAGAGATGTTTGTAGGCGTTGGGGCAAGTCGTGTTCGTGATTTGTTTAAACAGGCCCGCGAAAAAGCACCTTGTATCATTTTTATTGATGAGATTGATGCAATTGGTCGCGCGCGTGGCCGTAATGCCATCATGAGTAATGATGAAAGAGAAAATACTTTAAACCAGTTGCTGGTTGAAATGGACGGATTTGGCGGAGATACCGGTATCATCATTCTCGCAGCCACCAATAGACCCGATGTTTTGGATACAGCTTTGCTGAGACCGGGAAGATTCGACAGACAGATCTCTATTGATAAACCCGATGTAAAAGGAAGGGAAACCATTTTTAAAGTTCACCTGATTCCTATTAAAATTTCCGAAAACCTGGATCTGCATAAACTGGCCGAACAAACACCAGGTTTTGCGGGAGCAGATATTGCCAATGTATGCAATGAAGCCGCCCTGATAGCAGCTAGAAAAGGAAAAGAATCGGTAGAAATGATCGATTTTCAGGATGCGATTGACAGGGTAATTGGCGGGTTGGAAAAAAAGAACAAGATCATTGCCCCTCATGAAAAATCAATTATTGCATATCATGAAGCAGGCCATGCAGTTTGTGGTTGGTTCCTGGAGCATGCGTATCCTTTATTAAAAGTAACCATCGTTCCCCGTGGAACAGCAGCCCTGGGATATGCACAATACACACCTACTGAACAGTATTTATACAATACCGACCAGTTAATGGACCAGATCTGTATGACATTGGGCGGAAGAGCGGCAGAACAGATTTTCTTCGGAAAAATATCAACCGGAGCAGCCAACGATCTGCAACAGATCACCAAGATCGCCTATAGCATGGTTACGGCCTATGGTATGAACGATAAAGTAGGGAACGTAAGTTTCTATGATCCTACCCAGGAAAATACCTTTACCAAACCATTTAGCGAAGAAACCGGTAAGATCATAGATGAAGAAGTGCGTGGTATAATTGATGAGGCTTACCAGAAAACAATTGCATTACTTACCGAGAAAAAAAGCCAGGTAGAAATATTGGCTAAAGAACTATTAGATAAAGAAGTATTGCATAAAAGCGATGTGGAAATACTGATAGGCAAACGCCCGTTTGAGGAAAAGAAACTGGTTGAAATTGAACCGGAACAAAGCAATGGACATGTTGTAGGCGAAGAAACCCGAGATGCCGGTGCACCCAACGACGAAAAACTCATTATAGGATAATGGCAACCACAGCAAGAGAAAATATTTTAAAAAAGATAAAGCAGGCACTGGCAAAACCAGTGCCTGTTCCCTTTCCTGCCAGTGAGAACAACGAATCGGTATTCGAACCTTCTCAAAAAGAGCTGGAAATTGAATTTGCTGAAAAATTCAGCCATTTACAGGGGCGTTTTTCATTTTGTTTAGATCATACGGAACTGGTGGCCCAACTGCGAATACTGATTTCGCAAAGAAAATGGACCAAGATCTATTGCAGGGAAAACGAACTTGCTAATAGTTTGGGTGAAGCTGGTTTTGAAAGCGAATATGTTACAGATCTGGCATCCTGCGACGCATCTATCACAGGATGTGAGCATTTAATTGCCCGAACAGGAAGTATTGTGATGAGTAGCGCACAGAAAAGCGGTAGAACGGTTAGCGTGTATGCCCCGGTGCATATTTGTATTGCGTATACAGATCAACTGGTATATGATATAGCCAACAGTCTTGAACAATTGCGAATGAATTATGGGCAGCAATTTCCTTCTTTGGTAACTTTGGCAACAGGGCCCAGCCGAACTGCAGATATTGAAAAAACACTGGTAGTTGGGGTTCATGGACCAAAAGAAGTATTTTGTTTTTTGGTTGACAGACAACCTTAATCTAAGCTATGATCAACGAAACCAATGGTCAATTGTTTGTGTATGGAACACTGAGGAGTGGTTTTCAGAGTCCGGCGTATAGCTATATCAGTCGGTATTTTACATTAATAGGAGAAGCTAAGGTAAAGGGTCGTTTATATGATTTGGGCGACTATCCTGCGGCAGTACCTGTAGAAGAAGATTATTTTATTATTGGAGAATTATACAAAATCAATCATCCTGATGAATTGCCCTGGGCTATGGCCCAGTTGGATGATTATGAAGGCCTCAATATTGAACCCGGTGAAACTGCTTTATATCAACGACTGGTTACCACGGTATATTATGCAGATCAGGTAACCCTGGCATGGGCCTATTGGTTTACTGGCGATGTTTCTCAAAAACCCGTAATTGACAGCGGCGATCTATTACAATATATACAGCAGAAAAATAAACCCTGATGACGATTGCTCCCGACAAAAAAATATATTTTCTAACAGATTTTCATTTGGGTGCACCGGATCATGCAAACAGCCTGTTGCGAGAGAAAAAAATTGTTTCTTTTCTGGAATCCATCCGAAAAGATGCCGCTCAGATTTTTATACTCGGTGATATATTTGATTTTTGGTATGAGTATGCAACGGCAGTTCCGAAAGGATTTGTTCGATTATTGGGTAAACTGGCCGAGCTGAGTGATAGTGGTATACAGATACATGTATTTGTGGGCAATCATGATATGTGGATGAGTGGTTATTTTGAAAAAGAATTAAATATCCCCGTCTATCACCATCCCAAAGTTTTTGAGTGGAATGAAAAGCGATTTTTTATCGGACATGGAGATGGACTTGGGCCCGGTGACCATGGATATAAATTTTTGAAGAAAATTTTCCGTAACCCGGTTTGTAAATGGTTATTCGGAATATTACATCCTGATTGGGGTATCGGATTGGCCAATTATTTTAGCCGTAAGAGCAGGGAGAAAACGGGAGATAGTGATGAGCATTTTCTGGGTGAAGACAAAGAATGGCTGATAATTTATTGTAAAGAATTGTTGACAACCACGCATTACGATTATTTTCTTTTTGGTCATCGACATTACCCTATCGATTTTCCGCTAAGCGCTACCAGTCGCTATATTAATGTGGGCGATTGGATCCGGAATTTCTCCTATGCTGTTTTTGACGGAACAGAAATGTACTTACTAAAATGGGAAGTGGAATCGAAATAATTAGAATTCAAAAATGGTGGTTGACTGGAACGCCAAATGATGTATTAAATTTGTGAGATGTATCAGTTTTTGCAACAGGAAATCTTGGATAATACGCTGGAAAGCTACCTGATTGTATTAGGAACGATTCTTTTGGTAATCGTGATCAAAAGATTGGTTTCAAAATACCTGGCCAAGATTTTATATAATATGGTAGGTAAGGCGGGTAAGAAAGTGGCGAGACAATCCTTTCTGGACCTGGTTTTACAACCGCTGGATACGTTTCTGGTAGTACAGATTTCCATCATTGCTTTGGATAGACTTAAGTTTCCGAAAGTACTGGATATCGCTATTTATCATCTCACCATCCGGCAACTAATCGATTCTCTTGCAGCGGGAACACTGATAGTGGTTTTCATCTGGCTATGTGTTCGTGTAATCGATTTTATTGCCATGATATTGGAAGAAAAAGCCAATCTGACGAAAGACCAGGCAGATAACCAGCTGATCATTTTCTTTAAAGATTTTTTCAAAGTAATACTCGTGATTATTGGGATATTACTGGTGCTGCGTTTTTCCTTCAATAAAAATATCGGTAACCTGCTTACCGGATTAAGCATTGTAGGTGCAGCCATTGCATTGGCTACCAGAGAGAGCATGGAAAACCTGATTGCCTCTTTTATCATATTTTTTGATAAACCGTTTATTACCGGCGACCAGGTAAAAGTAAATGGGTTTACAGGTACCATTGAAAAGATAGGTCTTAGAAGTACAAGGATACGAACATTAGATAAGACCTATATCTCTGTTCCCAATAAACAAATGGTAGATACCATCATCGATAATATCTCTTTAAGAACACAGCGCAAGGTAGAAATCAGATTAGAAATAGGTTTGGGAGCAAGTGCGAGTCAGTTAAAACAATTATCGCCAGCCATCAGAAATATTTTACAAAAACCTGAAATCGAAAAATCTTTTGTGTACCTGATGGATACAGGCAAGAGCGCACATATAGTGGCCGTAGATTATTTTACCACCATCAGCCAAAGTATTGAAACCTTTAATCTTTTCAGAGAAACGATTAACCTGGAGATTATTGAACTATTGGAATCCTTACAAATAGAGCTGGCTGCAGCCAGCACGGATATTGTTGTAAAACAGAATAGTTAGAGAGTTTATGTTATAGTCTGGCAACGATCTCACCCAACTCTTTTTCAATATCCCCCGTTTTTCCATATTCCACCACCCGACCAAATTCTTTGCCTTTTTTTACAATGATAAAAGTAGGTGTATGGGTAACATTCCATTTTACTTGCAGGTTATGCAATGTTTTCTTTTGCCTGTCAACGCCAATCAGTGTAACCAGATTGGCAGGAATTCCACTCTTGTCGATTAACCGATAAAATTTTGGCAAAAGATTTTCTGTATCATGACACCAGGTACCGCCAAATACAAGTATGCTGAACAGACCGCTTTTTTGCCGAAAGATGGCTGCCGCAGATTCATCCACCCGACCATATTGCATATTCTCTTTAAACCAGGCAAAACTGGTATCGTTTTCAATAAGGGAACGGGATAGAATGCCTTTCAATACTTTTGTTTCCGAATCCTGTACCACTACATAATCAGGTGTGCCCATTTTTTTAGCTGACGAACAGGAAAACAAAACCATCAACAGGGAGGCAATCAACAAAAAGCGATTCATCATGATAATCTTAGTTTTGCAGGCAATGGTTAGAAAGAATACAGGTTCTAATTACTCAGGGTACTTTTCAATTCTAATAAAAAAGATTTGAATTTAGTTAAAGACTGTACTACCTGTGCCTGTGTATCCGCTTCCCGTTTATTATTCTTTAGGTATTTTTTGGCGCCATCGATAGAGAATTTACGCTGGCGGAGAAGAAAATAGATTAACTGTAAATTTTTTACATCTTCTACCCGAAAAAGGCGGTCACCTTTTCTGGTTTTGCGGGGTTGTAAAATATCAAATTCGTTTTCCCAGAATCGGAGGAGCGAAGTATTTACTTTAAACCAGCCGGCTACTTCGCTGATGGAATAATAGAGTTTTTGCTGAAGCACCGCATCTTCGGGTACATCAATCAGGTCGGCTTCGGAATCCATTTCTTTAAAAGATTTTCTTCCTCTTTTACTGCCTGGTTTACTGATTGTTTTCGTTTGCGCCTGTTTTACTGAAACGATGGGTTCCTTCTCTGCGATTTCTTCTATAGGACCAAGTTCTGCGATAACAGGCGCAGGAATAGGGTCAGCCTTGGGTGGTTGGATAACAGTTATTACCTGGCTGGCAGGTTTAGGAGCCACTGCTTTCTTTTTTGGCGCAGGCGATTGCTCAATTGGAAAACCAAAAAGGTCTAACTGTTCGA
>CAIWKU010000013.1 GCA_903913355.1 uncultured Bacteroidota bacterium
GGTAATTGGTATGGGTACCAGGGTGGGTATACTAACCAGGGGCGGATATTGGGTGCGGGTTTGGGAATGGGGAATAATGTGCAGAGTTTTTCGGTGAGTTGGGTGGAGGGGTTGACGAGGTTGGGGATAAAGTTCGAGAAATTGGAACATGATCCGGTGGATTATTCGGTTTCGTGGTCGGATATGTTGGTGGGGTTTTTGGGGCAGAAGCGCTTTGGGAAAATTTTAGTGAGTGGGGAGGTGCAGGGGGTGGTGTCTAGTGGTTATCTGTGGGTGGTGGGGAATAGTGCTTTTAATTTGCGTTGCGTTTTAAAGGGGGTGTATCGTTTTTAAATTATAACCTTTAAAAGCTGTAACGCCCGCCTGAACGGCATAGTCGGGCAGGCATAGAACGCTATAAACCGCAAAGATCGCAGAGAAATTTTTCTTATTAATTAAAATTCTAAATTGGTAACAGCATTTTGAGGGTAGGTTCGAAATTATATATCATTTGTACTTTATTTCTTTTAGGAATATCGGTTCAGATTAATGCCCAGTCTGCTTCGTTTATGGCGGATGGGGTGGGGGATTTTGTGAGGAGGGAGCAATTGATTGGGAAAATTGATTTGGGCCATAGTTTGCTTTTGCAATCTTATGGTATCAATTATCAGGCGCTTGATTCGTTATTGCCTAATAAAAGGACGGGGAAGAAATTACGAAGTTATTTTAAGAGTAAAGAAATGGCTTTTGAATGGCTTCCGGTTTCTACAACCCTTCAGTATAACAGTGATCACCCGTATGGTTGGAATAGCGGATCGATGATTCCTTCGGCTGGATTTGAGGGATTGGTGACAGGAGGGTTTTTACTGGAATCGGGTAAGTTTAGTTTGCTGGTGAAGCCTGAAATAGTGTATGCACAAAACAAAGCTTTTCAAACTTTTCCGGAAGATTATTCAGATGCCTATTGGGCCAGTTATTACCAGTTATTGAACAGGTCAGATATTCCGGAACGATTTGGTACTAATACCTATCGTAAGATTTTACCCGGGCAATCCAGTATTCGGTATAATAGTGGTGTATTGTCGGTTGGGTTATCTACTGAAAATATCTGGTGGGGGCCGGGCAGGTATAATGCTTTAATTATGAGTAATAATGCGCCGGGTTTTGCGCATATTAGTCTGGATACCCGTAAACCCATTCAAACCCCAATCGGATCTTTTGAAGGACAGCTGATTGCGGGTAGCCTGGTTTCTTCTGGTGTAGCCGTACCAGATACTAACCGGTATATCAATAATATTCGTGTATACCAGCCTAAAAATGAAGCCAACCGCTACCTAAGTGCTGTAACCATCAGTTGGCAACCCAAATGGGTTAAGGGTTTGTTTGTTGGACTGGCCAAAGCTTCTTATGAATACTATGCTGATATTTCAGGGATAGCCGATATTTTGCCTTTGCAGGGCATTATCAAATCAAGCACTGAAAGGAATGGAAAAAAAGCCAGTCTGGGTTCTTTGTTTGCCCGGTATGTAATGCCTGAAGACAGGGCTGAATTATATGTTGAATTTGGGCGGAATGATAAAGCGGGTTCAATCATCAATATGATTTCTGATAAGGGTTATCCGAGTGGTTATGTGGCGGGTTTCAGGAAACTTTTTGCACAAAAAAAGCCTAATCAATTTATGGAATTGGCTGTGGAAGTTACCCAGCTGGAACTGCCTACTGCACAACTCATTCAACAATCGGCAAGCTGGTATACGCATTCTTATGTTAGGCAGGGGTTTACTAACCAAGGAAGGGTATTGGGAGCGGGTATTGGTCCGGGTAGTAATAGCCAATTACTGGATATCAGTTGGGTGAAAGGGTTTACCAAAATTGGGTTGCAGTTTCAAAGGCTTTTGCATAATAATGATTTCTATTATAATACGTTTGTGACTACGCAGGATTATACCCGGCATTGGGTGGATCTTTCAACAACGCTTCATGTTGATTGGAAGTATCAACATGTTTTGGTTACTGGGCAATTTGGGGTGATTCGGTCTTATAATTATCAGTGGTATATTTTTCAGGGGTTGAATTATTTTAATAATGGGTTGGATGTGTTGAATTTGCATGGGGGGGTTTCGGTGGCTTATCGGCTTTGAAAGGGCGATAAATAAATGACAGGTTGTTGACGTGTTTCTTTGCGTTCCTTGCGGTTCTCTGCGTAGCTGCTTTTACAACAATCAGCTAGAAAAGCGGCACCGCAGGGAACGCCCGTCTGAAAGGCAAAGCCGGGCAGGCAGAGAACCGCAGAGGACGCAGAGGGAGAAAATATATTAATTTCTTTTTTGGAGGGCGAAAAATAAGATTGAAGTTGTAAGGCCTATTAGTCCGCCGATAAAACCGGCGAGCCACCATTTTAATTCATTTTTCTTGAGGGGCATTTCGGGTCTGTCTACTACCTGGACGGTGGGGGTTTCCTGGATGAGGGAGGTTTTACTAATTTCAAGGTTTTTGATGATTTCGGCATATACGGTTCCCTGGATCATTTTATTTCGGGAACTGATTTCAGCATCTACTGTTGGTACTGAATAGGCGGGGTTTGCATCTAAGAGTAATTTGTTGGCTTCGGCAGTGGAATAGGTTTTTCTGTCGAGCAGGATACCGAGGCTGTCGGCCCGGTGTTGTAAGCGGTTGATATTATTGGTGAGTCTTCTTGTTTTTGTTTCTACATAAAAATCTGTGGTGTTTTTTAACAAACGCTCACAGATGAGTTGGCTTAACAGCTCATTACGGGTGGTGACCTGCATTTCAAAAATACCCAGTTTCTTATCGGGTTTGGAAATGGACAATTCTGATTCTATAATGCGTTGCACGATTTTTTGCAGCAGGCTGTCTTCCAGCCTTGAAAACTGTTTTTGATTGGTTGGAAAATTAACCAGTCTGCCCACCTTTTTCGCATTCTGCCAGGCTTCTTTCATTTGATAACTTTCTGCATAGAGATCTGCTAAGGATGCTGTGGAGGAATCTTTATAGGGAGAAAGCAGGGTTTTCTTTAGAAGGGAGGAGCTCTTGAGTAATTCCAGTACATTATCTCCGGCCAATATGCCACTGGAACCGCCTGTCAGGCTACCAATATCTAGGCCTACTTGTCCGGCCAGGGCTGACGCAATGGAACCACCGGAAGTTTTGGATTCTTCTACTACAAAAGTAAGTTTGGCAGTATAGGTTGATTTTTTGATATAGGAATAGGTAATGCCGAGTAAAGTGCCGATGATACCGGCTGCAAAAATCAGTTTCCAGAACCTTAGGGCAAAAGCAAGATTGGCGATCCAGTTTTTTATGAATTGCTGGAAGGAGAAGTTTTCTTCTTCTTCTTCGTTGCTATTGTTTGTTGTGACTGGATTTGGGTGCATAGGGATTAATGTGTGTTGATATTTCTATTATATCTTCCTTGCGTTCTTTGCGTTACAGATTCTAATGGTAACCTTTAAAAGCAGGAGCGTAAAGGACGCCCGCCTGAACGGCATAGTCGGGCAGGCAAAGAATACGCAAAGGACACAAAGAGCATAAGGTCTATTTTTTTAATACAATCAGTAAACTTATCAATGTTGCTGCTGAGCCCAGGATGGAAGAAAATTCCAGTGCGGATAAACCGCTTCCGGGGATGATTATTTTTACAGGGACAATGATTTTACTTCCTGGTAATACTTTTGGGTAACGCCTGAAAAATAAGAAATGGTGTATTTTTCGGCTGATGCCATTGCTATATATTATGTAGGCTTTTTTGAGATTTCCAGAATCAGTGATCCCACCTACATCTGAAATATAGGACATAAAATTCTCTGATTCGTAGCTGAGGA
>CAIWKU010000014.1 GCA_903913355.1 uncultured Bacteroidota bacterium
AATAATTGACCTGTGGGTTCTCCCGGTTTTGCTTTGATTTCTGCGGGAGCACTCATTCCGCCAGAGCCCAGACTGGTAATCAATTTCCATGAACCTTTTCTTATGGCATAAAAGCCTTTTGATGAGAAATGAACAACAGCTGGTTGATCAGTTGCCTCTTTAGACTTTCCTCTAAGAATTGGCAACACAGAATAACTATCTTCAGTCTGAAATTTTGCCGAATGATTACCTACTAATTCGGAAGCAGTTGCCATCAGATTAGCCAATGTAGTCGTTGCGTTACTTACCGAGCCGGCTTCAATTTTCCCTGGATAGCGAACAATAAAAGGAACACGATGCCCACCCTCAAAAGCATCTCCTTTCATTCCCCTGAATGGGCCGGCTGCTTTATGGTTAAATTGTTGTATAAAATTTTCGCGCCAATAAGGACCATTGTCACTGGCGAATATGACTATTGTGTTTTTGGAAAGTCCCATGCTATCCAATACATGCAGTACTCTCCCAACTGCATCATCCACCATTTGCACATAATCACCGTACTCTCCTGCCTTTGATTTACCTATATAGTCTTTTGTGGGTACCCAGGGTGTATGTGGTGCAGGCATGGCAAAATAGAGAAAGAAAGGATTTTTATGAATCGATTCCTTTTTAATGAAGCCAATGGCTTTATTCGTAAATAATGGAAGTACATTATAAAAATCAAAGGAAGGGGTCATTAAGCCCGCTCTCCAAAATGGGCCGGTATATCCGGACTCAAGTTTATTTCCAGCCGTATATCCAGAGGGTAATTCAGTTAAAACATCATTTTCCAGATAACAATAAGGCGGCATATCTAAGGAAGCCGGAAGAATAAAGGAATAATCAAATCCCTGGGTTTTTGGTCCATGTATGGGCGCTTTTGTAAAATCGATCTGATCAGGATTCATTTCATCCAAAATACCATACAATCTGTTTGCCGGATTTATAGAATCTTTGAATGCCTCTTTAGGAACCCAATCCAGGCCGAGGTGCCATTTTCCAACTACCCCTGTATGATAGCCGCTTGTTTTTAGTAGTTCCCCTATGGTGGGCTGGCCCTCATCAATAAGTGTTCGGCTATATCCACGTAACACACCTACAGGCAATCTGCTTCGCCAAGGATAGCGGCCGGTAAGAATAGAATAACGGGATGGTGTACATACAGATGAAGTAGTATGCGCGTCCGTAAAACGCATCCCTTGTTTTGCCAATCCATCTATATTAGGGGTTTGTATTTTCCCTTCAGCATTATATATCGATACATCGCCATAGCCTAAATCGTCAGCCAAAATATATACTATATTCGGGAGTTCTGTTTTGAGTTTTTTTTGTGCTGATAAATACACAGTTGGCAGACTTACTAGCAAAAACAAGGCTACACAAATTGCAATTATTTTATAATTTATCAGCTTACACATTAACATATCATGGAATTATAGATTTACAACCAGTATCGTCTCAATAAAAAAATCACGCAGTTCTTTCTATCCTAACCCATGTTCAGTTATCCGCACATGGCGTTATTTACATTTGTTATATCAGCTATACTATCAGGCTTTCTTTGTTTTCTTTGGACTGGAGTTTCGTATGATAATCTTGGGTTTTATAATTTCACCTACTGTTTTCAAAGGTTTTTGTTCTTTTTTAATAATCCGTAACAAAAGCTGTATTGATTCGGTAGCAATTTCTTCGATGGGCTGAGCCGCCACAGTAATAGATGGACTTAATAAACGAAATAGATCATTATCATCAAAGCTTACTACAGCAATATCAGCAGGAATATTCAGGTTGCTTTGTTGCAATGCTTCGATACCCATTACTCCGAGATAGTTGGTTGCAAAAAATAATGCGTCGATATCCGGGTTTTTAACAAGGTATTTTTTGATGGCTTTAATGATATTTTCATCGGTTTCTCCAAAGGTTACTTTCAATATTTTTTTTGGTTGAACTGTGATATCAGCATCAGCCATTGCATTCATAAATCCTTTTTCTCTTTCTACCATGGCAGACATCTCGCTGAAAATGGATATGAATCCAATCCTTGAATATCCATTATCCAGCAGATGCTTGGTGAGATCATAACTGCCAATATAATTATCCAGTATCACATAATTTGTTTCTACATTGGGCACCAACCTGTCTATCAAAACAAAAGGAACATTTTCATCTTTCAATTTTACGATATCATCTTTTAGTCCCTGGGTAGCCGTAATGATATAGCCGTCAACAGAGCTGTTCCGCATTTTCGTGATTAGCTCTTTAGCAGTATTATCATTATTTTCGGTACTACTAAAGAATACATTGTATCCGTTTTTGTGTGCCTCCTTTTCAATAACTTTCGCAATATTTCCAAAGAAATAGTTGCCAATATCTTCTACTATCAATCCGATTGTTTTGGATTTTCCTGTTCGCAATATTCTTGCGGCGCTATTCGGGTTAAAGCCTCGTTTTTTGATCAGATCACGAACTTTTTTTGCCGTAACCGGGCTGATACCCATTTCTTCACTTTTCCCATTGATCACAAATGAAACGGTAGTTATCGAAGTATTCAGCTCTTTAGCGATATCTTTCATGGATACTTTCTTCATTGTGCAAATTCTATTTAAATGAATTTATTTATTTCATAACCTGTAACGGGCACCATCT
>CAIWKU010000015.1 GCA_903913355.1 uncultured Bacteroidota bacterium
CGAATCCCGCTAAGCACTACCTCTTTTTCCATAAGTGGCGAAGATAATGTTAGTAGATGGTTTGGGGGCGGGGAGTAGGGTTTTTTTTTGGATGTTGGGATAGGGGATTGGCAGTTGGGCATTGGCTGTTGGGTATTAGCAGTTGGGCATTAGCTGTTGGCTATTGGCATTTGGCTTTTGGGTAAGTGAAAAGAATAATTTTGGTTAATGGAGCAAGAGGGAATTTGGTTTGAAGATATTGTAACTAATATTGCAGTATCCATTGAATATTTTACAAAATCCAAATGCCCCATGCCAATAGCCAATAGCCAAATGCCAAATGCCAACACCCAATGACCAACTCTCACTCCCCCCAAAAATGCCCCCACTAAACACCATACTATCTTCCCCGATCGAATACCTGAAAGGGGTAGGACCTTTGCGTGCGGATATGTTGAAAAAGGAGTTGGGGATTTATACCTTCTCGGACTTGTTGGAGCATTATCCTAACCGGCATATTGATAAGACTAAGCTGAGTAAGATACGGGAGATCAGTCCGAATACCGAATATATTCAGATTGCGGGCACCTTACTTCATTATGAATTGGTTGGAGCTGGCAGAGCGAAACGGTTGGTGGCACAATTAAAAGATAGCACGGGCATGATTGAGCTTGCCTGGTTCCAGGGAATTAACTGGGTGGTGAAAAACCTGCAGATAGGTTCGGATTACCTGGTGTTTGGGAAAACAGGATTTTTTAATGGCAAACCACAAATTGTACATCCCGAAATAGAACCCTTTGTTCCGGCAAAAGCAGATGGTAAAAATTTTCTGGAGCCGGTGTATCCCAGTACAGAAAAATTGAAAGTCCGTGGTTTTAACGGGCGACAGATTGGTAAGCTTACCTATACTTTGTTTTCTCAACTACAGCCAACAGATATTCCTGAGAATATTCCGGAGGAGATTGTACTGAGATTGCAGTTAATGAACCGTTACCAGGCTTACCGAAATATACATTTTCCCGCTTCACAGGCATTGTATGAAAAAGCTATGGAGCGTCTTAAATTCGAAGAATTATATATAGCGCAGATACGTCTTAACCTGGTAAAATTGCAGCGACATGCAGTAAGCAAAGGAGTGGTGTTTGAAAAAGTGGGCGATTATTTTAATACTCTCTATGCGAAGTATCTTCCTTTTACATTAACTGGTGCCCAGAAAAGGGTGTTGAAAGAGATCAGAACAGATACGGCACGCGGACACCAGATGAACCGATTATTACAGGGTGATGTGGGTAGCGGAAAAACTATTGTAGCCCTGTTGAGTATGTTGCTTGCGGCTGATAATGGCTACCAGAGTTGTTTTATGGCCCCCACAGAAATTTTGGCCCAGCAACATTACCAAAGTCTCGGGAAGCTGGTAAAAGAAATGCCGATTGAACTAGCCTTACTTACGGGCAGTACCAAAACAAAAGAAAGAAAAAGGATTTTGCAGGGACTATTGGATGATACCATACATTTTGTGGTAGGTACCCATGCAGTAATTGAGGAAGTGGTTCAATTTAAAAACCTGGGTTTGGTAATTGTAGATGAGCAACACCGGTTTGGTGTGGCACAGAGGGCCAAGCTATGGGAAAAAGCAGCGATTCCCCCACATGTATTGGTGATGACGGCTACTCCTATTCCACGAACCCTTGCCATGACGGCTTATGGCGACCTGGATTATAGTATTATGGATGAACTGCCACCCGGCAGAAAACCCATCACAACGGTTCATCGGCATGAAACAGCAAGGGCAAAAGTGATGGATTTTGTAAGAACGGAAATTGATAAAGGAAGACAGGCTTATTTTATTTATCCATTGATAGAAGAAAGTGAAAAGATGAGTTATGAGGATCTGATGCAGGGGTATGAGCAGGTAAAAAGTTTTTTTCCGGAACCGAAATTCAGGATCAGTATGGTTCATGGAAGACAGCCTGCGGAGCAAAAGGATACCAATATGCAAAGATTTGTTTCAGGAGATACCCAGATCATGGTGAGTACCACGGTAATTGAAGTGGGGGTGGATGTACCGAATGCCTCGGTAATGGTGATTGAAAGTGCTGAAAAATTCGGCTTATCACAGCTTCACCAGCTTCGGGGAAGGGTAGGAAGGGGCAGTGAGCAAAGTTTTTGCATTTTATTAACGGGGGTCAAAGCCAGCAAAGAGGCAAGAGAACGTATCAGTATTATGTGTGCCACCAATGACGGTTTCAAAATTGCGGAAAAGGACCTGGAATTGCGCGGACCCGGGGATATTGAAGGAACCCGGCAAAGCGGGGCACTGAATTTCAAGATCGCCAATATTGTAAACGATAGGGGTTTACTGGAATTGGCAAGAGAAGAAGCTGAAAAAACGGTTACGGAAGATATAAATCTGGATCTGGCAAAGAATTTGCAGCTTAATCAGTTTTTAAGGATGCAAAAGGGTAAAAACGGGTGGAGTAAGATATCTTAACTGAACTTTATGATAGGGGGAAACGTATATAATTCGTAACTTATAAAAAAATAGTTTGAGAGTTTATAAACAGATAGCGTTTCTGATTGCCTGTTTTCTTTTCTGTAGGGATGTGGTTGGGCAAGACTATCTTCAGTTTATAGAGAATAAAGGGCAATGGGATGCCAGTGTGCGGTTTAAAGGAGATATGTCCAATGGCGCCTTCTTGTTACAGAAGAATGGGTATAGAGTCCTCATGCATAATGCCGATGATCTGAATCGGGTGGCCATTGCTTTTCATGGCCATCATAATGTGGCATCTGCAGGTACCGGAAAAAATCCAAAAACACAGGCCAAATCTGCTTTATTGAATACGGCCGGTTCATCACTCGCAAGTTTACGCTCCCATATATACGGTGTTCGTTTTCTGAATGCCAATGAAAACCCGGTAATTGTTCCCGAGAAACCACTGGCTACCTATACCAATTACTTTATTGGTAATGACTCGTCAAAATGGGCTACCAATTGTAAGACCTACCAGGCAATTACCTATAAAGATGTGTACCCGAATATTGATGTGCGTTACTATACTTCTAACGGAGTATTAA
>CAIWKU010000016.1 GCA_903913355.1 uncultured Bacteroidota bacterium
AATTAGTAAATTCATCTCCCTAAAAACTGTTTTATGAACGCCAAATCCTTATTACTGATAACAGGAATGCTTTCCTGTTCTGCTTTTGCCTTAGCCAATACAGGCGATAAACATCCTCCGGATACTAAAATTAAATACATTGATAAAGGCAATATGAACCTTGCTGTTAAACCAGGGAATAATTTTTATGAATATGCCAATGGAACATGGGTTAAGAATAACCCAATTCCCGCTTCCAAAACACGCTGGGGAAGTTTTGATGAATTGAGAGAAGAGAGTTCAAAGCGTCTTCAAATTCTTTTAGAAGACGCTGCAAAAAATACTGGTCGTGATAGAAAAACACAGATCATAGGTGATTTTTATGCAAGCGGTATGGATAGTATGGCGATTGAGGCAAAAGGTTACCAGCCTATTAAGGCAGATCTTGACAGGCTGAATAATATTACCAGTAGTACTGATGTTTTACGGGAAGTGATTACACTTCGTACTAACGGTATGGGTAACGCCTTGTTTGGTTTGAATGTTGGTCCGGACAGAAAAAATGTAACTGTCTATATTCCATCCCTGGGTCAGGGGGGAACCAGTTTACCGGACCGGGATTATTACCTGAAAGATGAAAAAAGAAACCTGACGATTCGGGATGCCTATAGAAAACATTTACAAAAAATGTTCAGTCTGGTGGGAGAAGATGATGTCACTGCTACCGCCAGTGCCAGCGCAGTTCTCAAAATAGAAACGGCTTTGGCTGCTGCCCAAATGAGTCGTATACAAATGCGTGACCCTAACGCAACCTACCATAAATTTTCAGTGCAGGCTTTCAGTAGCACTACCCCAAATATGAATTGGGTAAGTATTCTGACTGATTGCAAAATAAATGGTGCCGACAGTTTTTTAGTTGGTAATCCGGCTTTTATTAAAGCCGTGAATGATATGCTGGTATCCGTTCCGGTTAACGAATGGAAAGCTTATTTACGCTGGAACCTGATAAAAAGTGCTTCTCCCTATTTGAGCAGTGCTTTTGTAAATGCTGATTTTGAATTTAATAGTGTACAAACCGGGCAAAAAGTTCAAACACCACGCTGGCAGCGTATGAGCAGTCTGATAGACAGGATGCTGGGTGATTTGGTTGGGCAGATTTATGTGGAGAAATATTTTAAACCCGAGGCGAAGGAATATATGGTTAAACTGGTGGATAATCTGCAAAGCACATTTGCGGATCGGATTAAACGGTTAGACTGGATGAGCGAAGAAACCAAAATAAAAGCCCTGGAAAAACTGAATGCCATTACTAAAAAAATTGCCTACCCTGATAAATGGAGAGAGTACCAGGGTATCAGTGCGTCAAAAAATGATTTTTATGCGAATGTGCGCAGTGCCAGCATTTGGTTTTACAATTTTAATGTAAACAAGATGGGTAAGCCGGTTGACAGAAAAGAGATGGGAATGACACCACCTACCATCAATGCTTCCTATAATCCATCCAATAATGATATTACTTTCCCGGCCGGTATTCTTCAGTTTCCTTTCTTTGATTTTGGGGCAGATGATGCCGTAAATTATGGCGGTATTGCGGCGGTAATCGGGCATGAAATGACACATGGTTTTGATGACCAGGGAAGACAATTTGATGCTGTTGGGAATTTAAAAGATTGGTGGACAAAACCGGATGCAGATAAATTTAAAGCAAAAGCCAACCAGGTAGTCGCGCAATACAATGCATTAACTGTATTGGATACAGTGCATGTAAAAGGCGAGTTAACCCTGGGAGAGAACCTGGCTGATCTGGGTGGTTTGAGTATGGCTTATGAGGCTTTTAGTAAAACAGAGCAGTTCAAAAAAGGGAAAAAGATTGATGGCTTTACGCCACAACAACGATTCTTTTTAAGCTGGGCTCAAATATGGAGAAACAATACTTTACCGGAAACAACTGATCAACTCATCAGAACGGATCCACATTCACCCGGTATTCATCGTGCGAATGCACCGGTTACTAATATTGATGCCTGGTATGAAGCATTTAATGTAAAAGAAGGGGATGACATGTATAAACCGGCAGACCAGCGTATTCGCATCTGGTAGTTGATTTAATATAGAAGCAGTAAGTAGTTAACTGATGAACTCTTTAGTAATTAGTTTGCGACTTACTGCTTTTTTAAATCCTTTCAGCAGCACGCATCCATCTTTCCGGGATATCGTTTTTGCAGGCAGTCAGATAGTCCTGGTAGCTACAGGCAACAAATTTACCGTCATATAATTTCATCCACCACCTGCCTGTTCGTTTACTCTGCAGAAAAATAGTTTCTACTTCTGCAAAAGCCATGGTGAATTCATTGAATTCCGTTCTGTTATCAAGAGCAGCTTCCTGTTTTCCTTTTTGAATACCATCCATTACATACCATAGCATATGAGAAATCTGTTTGGCTGTTAACTGATGAACATCCTGCTCTGCGATATATCCGTAGATACCGATACTACTGCAATGATGGCTCATACCGGCATATTGCATCAAAGTACAGGCTTCTTCTCCATTAAATCCATTGGGTGTAATATAATTTGCCGGTGCGTGAGCATTTTGTATAGCAGCTATATCAAAACTGAACATTTCACTGTTACGGATAGCCGGTTCCATTTCTTCTATGGCTTCCTTAACCTTTCCAACCCGGTAACAATCAAATCCCAGTTTATGAATGGTTTCAAGCATATCCGGGTGCATAAAATAGCTCTGGAAACCGATATGGGTATAATGCTTAAGGTGATTTGGCATACCGGTAAACATTTCTACTAAAAATTGATCAGCGGGTAATACACTTTCCATGTCGAGATCAATTCTTGAATCCACGCAAACTGCATCAATGATTTTATTCAAAGCACCGTAAGCATGGTATTGCGCAAGCGTTGCATCATGTGACCCGCCAAGAATAATCACTTTCTTTCCCTGCTCAATCAGTTCACGAACAACGGTTCGCAAAGCCGCATAACTATCCTGTAAACTGGCACCACATTTTACATTACCCAGGTCAGCCAGTTTCACCTCTGTATGCCAATGAAATAATTTATAAAATTCAGCTCTCACCTGATCAGGTGATTGAGTTTGGGTAAACTGCATTCCGGCTCCCCTCATTTCACCACAACCCACCAATACCAGATCCACATCAGTTATATCCGGAAGCGATTCTTCATACACTGCAATGTGTTTGCCTAGTTGTGTATCCTTGAAACCCTCATCATTAGAGATTTGTGCAATATTAACCGGTTCGAGAAAATCTATCAGCGTATCTAAAGACATGTAAGCATTATTTGCATACCTGAAACGTATTTATACAGGGTATTATTGTTTCCAGTCAGCACAAATACAATCCCTGCAAACTAACAAAATGGATGATTAATTCGGGAAGCCTGCCTCTGTGAGAAATCAGTCTGTGTATTTATAACCTACTCCTCTTACCGAATGAAAATAACGGGGATTACGGCTATCCTCTTCAAAATATTTACGAAAACTCAGGATAAAATTGTCGATGGTACGGGTAGTGGGATATACATTATACCCCCAAACCACCTGCAAAATTTTTTCTCTGGTTACTACATCATTCTTATTTTCTATCAACAGTTTCAGAAGCATGACTTCTTTTTTGCTGAGTTCAACTTTTTGTCCGTTCCAGGTAATCGCATCCTGGGCACGAAAATCAATCTTATTATTACCAAAATCGTATATATCACCAATGGTATCTTTTACCTGTATTTTTTTATTCTTTCGGATCAACTTGCTTACCCTGATCAAAAGCTCTTCCAGGTTAAAAGGTTTGGTAATATAATCATCTGCCCCTTTTTTCAGGCCTAGTACCTTATCCTCGCTCCTATTCCTTGCACTCAGCATCAGGATAGGCACTTCGTTATTATTCACTCGTATTCTTTCGGTCACACTAATGCCATCAATTTCAGGCAACATAATATCCATAATAATCAGATCAAAATACTCATTACTCACTTTTCTTAATGCTTCTGTTCCATCGAAAGCTGAACTCACTTCATATCCATCCATTTCCAGGTTAAGCCTGAGGGCTTCATGAAGATTTTCTTCATCCTCAACAATTAATATAGTAGACTTATTTTCTTTCATTTTATTTGAAATGTAACCGTAAAATTAGTGCCTGTTGGGGAATTATCCTTCACAGCAATATATCCATGATGTCCCTGAACGATCTTCTGGCATAAATAAAGTCCCAGCCCTGTTCCTTTTGCTTTCCGGGTGTTTTCATTTCCCGTTCGATAGAATTTCTCGAAGATTTTCTTTTTTTCCGTATCGCTAATTCCCTGTCCTTCATCTATAACAGTCAATTGTATCTTTTGGTTCTCTTCCTGTAAGGTAACCGTAATGACAGACTCTTTGGGAGAATATTTCAAAGCGTTTTCTATGAGGTTATTTACCAGCATCTGTAATAACAAGGTTTCTCCGTTTATATATATACTTTCAGCAATTTTTTCAGTGATCTTCCGCTGGGGATATCGATTAGCAAAATCATCAATACATCCTTCTACCAGATCGGATAGATTGATTTCTTGTTTTTGAGAGGAATACAACCCTGAATCCAGCTGGGAAGCCAGCAGGATATTATTGCATAAAGTATTTAGCCTGTTAGCTTCCTGCAATGTGTTAGATATCAGTTTTTGTTGCTTTTCTTCTTCCAGTTTTCTTTTCTGCAGGGTTTCCAGATTCAGTTGTGTAATGGCAATCGGTGTTTTTAATTCATGGGTTACCGCCATCATAAAATTTTGCTGTTGTTGCGATAATCGCAATTGTCTTCGCGTTGCACGAAACACAAATACAGCCCCCAGGATAATCAACGCCAGAAAAGTAAATCCCTCCGCCAGGTACTGCGTGGTTTTTCTTTTTTTCGCCTCTTCAATAAATAGATATTTTTGATGATATACCGGGTCATTTGTTTGTAAATTGCTGACACTGATTTTTGAAATGACTTCGTTTTGTTTTTCAAGAGCCGTGTACCAATACAATAAAGCCGCAATCATATATACCAGTAATACCCAATATACGATGGTTACCACTACCTGTTTCTGTTGTTGTGGCTTAAAAAAACTCATAGCTTTTGTTTTTCTACCCGGATACCTGCATTGAGCACAAATTGCAACGGGTCTTCCCGCATATTTTGTTGCAGGGTAAAACTGTATACGCCTTTCTTAAGTTTTACCGGTGTGCGGGTAATGCGAACGCGGTGATCAAATACATCATCCATCCCCGTTCCCAACCAGCCTTTTTTGTTATTGGCTAATTGAACATTTACCTGCTGATTACGAACTGTATCACCCGGGGCTTTTGTAGCAATATTCAGCCAAATATTATTGAAATGGTAGGCATCCTCATGACGAATTACCACATAGATCTGGTAAAGCGATACTGTATCGTCGATATTGAAAGTAAAACTGCATGGGTTATTGCTTTTCCATACATGCTCGGGGAAAAAAGTATTTTTTTCAAATACATCCAGTGTACTGCATCCTGATAGCAGGGCTATGATACAAATGGCTCCAAAAAAATTTCTCACTGAAAATGATTTGGTACAAAGATAAAGAAAGCCGGGCTTAACAGAGTTATGATTGAAAAAGGGGGATATTACAGAACATTCAATATCTGCTCTTTTGCTTTTTCAAGCTCATCTTTCATCAATATCACACATTTCTGAATAGTGGCATCATTGGCTTTAGAGCCGGTGGTATTGATCTCTCTTCCGAATTCCTGCAGTATAAAGGACAATTTTTTCCCTTTGGCGGGCTCTTTTTCCGCTAAGATTGCACGGAAATAATCGCAATGGTTTTTTAAACGAACCTGTTCTTCACTGATATCAATTTTTTCAATATAATAAATCAGTTCCTGTTCCAGACGATTGGCATCGTAATTCTCCTTACCCACATGTTCTTCCAGTAATTTCACCAGTCCTTCTTTCACTTTTATTCTTCGCTGGGGCTCCATTTCGGCAATGGTTGTCTGGAGTGATTCAATATTGGAAATACGCAATAATAAATCGGCTTCAAGCGATTTACCTTCATCTATCCTGTGTTCATTGAGTTGAAAAATTGCTTCTTTCAACACTTTTTCAAAACCCTTCCACTCTTCATCAGAAAGCATTTCTGTAGAAGGGGTAATCACATCGGGTAATTTTAGAATGGTACTCAGGATATCTCCCGTTTGCAGGTTCAGCTCTGCAGCCAGTTTTGCTACGGGTTCAAAATACGCTTTGGCTAAATCTGTATTGATAGATACGGGTTTAGAAGCACCATTTTGTTTAATAGTGATAATGCATTCCACACTTCCTCTTTGCAATGCTTCATTCAGCAGGTTGCGCACTTCAAATTCAAAAGGTTTGAGTAGTGCCGGGATATTCAACCTGAGATCGAATTGCTTACCATTCAGGGATCGCAGCTCTACCAGAAATGTTTTATCGGCCAGTGTCTGTTCAGCCCTGCCGTAACCCGTCATGGAATGTAGCATAATACAATGTTATTTGGTAAATGTAACTGAACGGGATGAATAATAGGCAGAATACCTGACTATCCCGATACTGGTTTCCATCCTAAAAATCAATACCCACCCATTTTCTTTTACTCTTTTCGTATTTCTCAAAATCAAATTTATATAATTTACCCGGGCGATGGGGTACATCCTGCTCCATCTCATTGATATCAATCAGCAGTTCCATGGAAGCAAATTTTTTACGGAAATTGCGTCTGTCAAGTGTTACGCCCAGTATGGCTTCATACAGATTTTGTAATTCGCGAAGAGAAAATTTATCCGGCAATAAGTTAAAACCAAGCGGATGTTCCTGTATTCGCTTTTGCAACCATCTATAACAAACATCCAGTATTTCTTTGTGATCAAATGCCATTTCTTCCAGTGTAGATACATCATGCCAATGGAGATCATTCGCATGAATTTTTAGTTCATGGTGATTGATATTTAACAAAGAGCAGTAAGCTACGGTAATTACCCTGCCACCCGGGTGACGGGATGGATGCCCGAAAGATCTTACCTGATCAAGGAATACATCATTCATTCCTGTTCTTTCTTTCAGTA
>CAIWKU010000017.1 GCA_903913355.1 uncultured Bacteroidota bacterium
AAGATCAGGCATTGGGATCAGCAACACAGAAAAAAGATTAGCACACTTATATCCTGGAAAATATCAACTGGATATAAAACAGGGAAATGGTTTATTTACCGTTGATCTATTTTTACAAGCATAATTGAATTCCATGGAGCTAAAATGTATTGCTATTGATGATGAACCATTTGCACTGGAATTGATCAGGCAATATATTAGTCGTGTCCCTGAATTAAAACTGTTGCACACATTTGATGATGCCATCAGTGGCGGCGAGTTCTTGCGTGAAAATAAAGTTGATCTTTTATTTATTGATATTAATATGCCGGATATTACGGGAATAGAATTGGTGCGTTCCCTGAAAGATAAACCCAAAACCATCTTTACCACAGCCTACAAAAAATTTGCCTTTGAAGGTTTTGAACTGGAAGCGATTGACTACCTCCTAAAACCCATTTCATTTGAACGATTTGTAAAAGCTGTACAAAGAGCCATTTCCTTTCAGGAACTACAATATCCCCAAAAAAATGAAGAAGAACAAAGCGGCTATTTTTTTGTGAGGTCAGAATATAAAATGATTAAGATAGAATTGGAAAATATACTCTTCATTGAAGGATTAGAAGACTATATCAAAATCCATCTTAGCAATGACAAGCCGGTTCTGACATTGATGACTTTAAAAGGAGTGCTTGAAAAATTACCTGAAAAAGATTTTAAGAGAATTCATCGTAGTTATATCATCCCCGTAGCTAAAATAAAGTCCATCCTCAACCGAAAAGTTACCCTTACCAATTTGTTGGAACTGCCTATCAGTGACTCCTATGCTTCCTTTATTACAGACTGGATGCTGAAAAGACGTTAAGATTCTTTACAAATTTGGCTACACCTTTCCTGAATAATTTTATTCTTCTATTGGGATATCAGTAACATTTTCTGATCAAACAGTATTCCACCTTTTCTCTTTATGTCCCATCTAATTAATTATAAAAATATTGCTTCAAAATAAATATTTATATACACCGACACATTATGCCTGTTAGTCGACAGACATAAAAATTCAGGCAACAACTAAAAAAGAGTTGGTATCATTCTAAAGATCATGTATTGTGTTTTGCAAGTCGTGAGTAAAGTCAGTAGTGAAGGGATACCACTACTGACAGCTCACGGCTGATTGAGATGGCATTTCGAGTATACCTGATATCTATAAAAGAAACCTGGAAAATATTTTCGACACATAAGGAACATAGGAATAGTATTCATTTGAGCGATACCCCCCGGGCTCAAAGCTATCTACTATGTTCCCTATGTGTTTATCATGCAACCATTGAGCCATATAACTAGCAAACAATGTGTTACACAGAATAAAAGAAAGTTAACCAATCAGGCATTCGCCAAAGCCCTGTCTAAATGAACATAGCCTCCGTCTACATGTAGGATCTGTCCGGTAGTATGACTTGATCGATCCGATAATAAAAAAGCAACCGCGTTCGCAATTTCCTCACTGGTGGTCATGCGGTTTTCGAAAGGTATTTTAGAATTGATTTCCTGTAATTTTCTCTCCGGCTCAGCCAATGTTTGTATCCAGGTAGCATAAGCGGGTGTAAAACATTCAGCCACTACAATAGCATTTACCCGGACTCCATATTTTAATAATTCAACAGCCCATTCCCGGGTTAAGGCATTTCTGCCACCATTGGCTGCTGCATAAGCAGAAGTGTTCCCCTGACCGGTCTCCGCCGTTTTGGAGGTAATATTCAGAATAGCACCCTTTGACTTGATCAGTTCAGGCAAAGCAAAATGAGCCATCAGGTAATAGTGAACCAGGTTTTTATGCAGGCTACCCATGAATTTTTCATAATTCCCTTTCTCAAGTCCCACCCCATCATTCACCCCTGCATTATTGACAAGCCCATCAATGCGACCAAATTTTTCAAATACTGCTTTCACCGCAAGTTCCGAGCTAGCAGGATCAGACAATTCAGCCACCACCTGCCATGCTTTTCCACCAGCTGATTCAATATCGTTTACCAACTGCTGATTATCTACCGCATTTCTTCCCACAATAACCGGTATCGCCCCTTCTCCAGCCAATACCCTGACAATCCCTTCCCCAATCCCTTTCGCGCCACCGGTTACGATGATGACTTTATTACTTAGATGCAAATCCATGGAAAAGCAATTAATATTTAAGAATTAATAATTAGCAGGCAGTTGTATAGTTGGTGGCTGCTTACTAAATACAATGGTTATACTGCTATAACTAAACTCATTTTTTGTTTACCCTATCCTAATAACTTACAATTATTGATGGTTAATTACTAATTGCCTTGATTTCCCTAATCCATCAATTCCTAATTCAACGATATCGCCAGGTTGTAAGTATACCTGCGGGTTCATACCCATACCAACGCCAGCGGGTGTTCCGGTGGATATGATATCGCCAGGTAATAAAGTCATAAATTGGCTGATATAGGAAACCAGGAAAGGAACAGAGAAGATCAGGTCATCTGTATTGCCGTCCTGCATCATTTTGCCATTAACAGATAGCCATAAACGAAGCGAGTGTACATCTGCAATTTCGTCTTTGGTTACCAGCCAGGGACCCAATGGGGCAAATGTATCACATCCCTTGCCTTTATCCCAGGTACCACCTCTCTCTAATTGAAATGCGCGTTCGCTAACATCATTATGCAAACAATATCCTGCAACATAATCCATGGCCTCCTCAACAGTTACATAACTGGTTCTTTTGCCAATCACTACCGCGAGTTCTACTTCCCAATCAGTTTTCACAGAGTTCCGGGGAATCAAAATGGAATCGTTTGGACCGGTAATCGCCGTTGTTGCTTTCATAAACAAAATAGGCTCTGTTGGAACAGCAGCATTGGTTTCTTTTGCATGTTTGGCATAGTTCAATCCTACACAGATAATTTTAGAAGGATTGGCAATCGGGCATCCCAAACGGGTTTCTGCTGCTATGCGAGGGAGCATTCCATCGTGTTGTGCAAGCATCCAGGCAAGATGGGGAATTCCGCCATTGGCAAAAAAATGTTCGTCATAGTCTTTGATAAACCCGGAAACATCAAAATGCATTCCATCAATACTTACCCCGGGTTTTTCTTTTCCGGCTTCTCCAAAACGGATCAGTTTCATAATACAATTTTATACAAAATTATCGGATCAATTGATTTGCTTTACATGCAATAGCCAACTAATATATGGCCACTGTTATTCGCTTAGCTTAAATATAGAGTTCATCAATACCCATTTCTCTCCTTGTTTTGCAAATGGCAATGCCTGCTGAAATTGCCACATCAGGTTTTCCCATTCCTGCACTTTTTGATTGTTCCCATCAGCTTTTGCTTTTGCTTCAAAACTAAACTGTTCATTTACTTCCATAATCATAAAAAGCCGATTACCCGCTCTGAATATCTCCATTTCTTCAATACCGGATTGCCGAATACTTTCCAGGATTTCTGGCCAAACCTTTGAATGCCATTCATCATATGCCTGAATCCTGGAAGGGTCATCTTTCAAATCTAGTGCAAGACAATATTTTTGTAACATACATCAGTGATTATAAAATCTACTTCTAAAAATACCTTACCTGATATCCGCTTTTTTCATCAGATCCTCACGTTTTGAACCAGCATATAACTCATATTCCAGTAACCGGCAATCAATGGTTGCATTAAAAAATTCTATTCGTCTTGAGGGTTTCAACCTGATTTTTTTAGCTAGGTCAAGATTGCCTGTAAATACATACCCTGTATATCCTCTGCAACGGTTCTTCAAAAAATCGCCCATTCTCGCATAAGTGGCATTCAGTTCAATTTCATCGCCCAGCCTTTCCCCATATTCAGGATTGAACATGATAACTGCACCTTCAGATTCCGGAATGGATGTTTTTTCAAAGTCGCATACCTCAAATTCGATCAAATGATCCACTTTAGCGGCTGCAGCATTGATTTTTGCGATACCAATTGCCTGTTCGCTCCTATCAGACGCAATAATTTTGCATCCCTGAATTTCTTTTACCTTTTCCTCGATTTTTATTTTCTCATTCTCATACATATTCACTTCATATCCGATAATATGCATAAACGCATATGCTGAACGTAATAACCCGGGTACCCGGTTTGTAGCAATCAAAGCTGCTTCAATGGCCAATGTTCCTGATCCACACATCGGGTTAATAAAGGGTGAATTGCGGTTCCATTTGGTTGATAAAATAGTAGCTGCTGCCAATGCCTCAAGCATAGGTGCCTTACCTGGTAATTTTCGGTATCCATGTTTGGCAAGTGTTTCGCCGGAGGTATCCAGGAATATTTCGGCTTCATCGTGTTTCCAAAACAGGTATACAACGGCCCCTGTGGGTTCTGACCCGGTAGATGGGCGTTTACCGGTTTCATTACGCATCCGATCCACTATGGCATCTTTCACACGCAGATTGGCAAAGAGATTGGTTTGTATAGTAGGATGAAATACATTGCTGGTAACCGTAAAATACCCATCCGGCGTTAACATTTTCTCCCAGGGTATCGTAACTAGGTTTTGATATAAAGTATCCGGATGATCGCAATTGAATGATTTCAATGAATACATTACCTGGCTGGCACACCGAAGGTTTAAGTTTAACCGAATACAATCACTAACTGTGCCCTCCAATTCAACCCCTGTTTGAAAAGATCGTTTGATGTGAAAACCCAAAGCAGTTACTTCAGATTGTAAGGCAGGTGAAAGCCATTTATGACAGGTAATAATGATACGGCTGGCGGTAGTGAAGACTTGCATGAACACAAACATAAGTGAAATTCCGGCTTTCTGACCAGCGCACCTACCCCTGTTTATCTGGATTATAGTATTAAAATGCGCTTTGTTTGTATTACATGCAAAAATAAAAACAAGGATTGGGCAATTTAGCTTTCAGTATACCTTAAGCCCCTTAATTTTGCCGATAATCTTAAATAAGCCAATGGCCCAAGCCTTATTACAGCCCGATAAATGGATCAGCAATTATTCAGACGCGCTATATGCCTATACACTGGTAAGAGTGAGTGATTCAGCTTTGGCGGAAGATATTGTTCAGGAAACTTTTCTAAGCGCCTGGAAAGGGAAAGACAGTTTTAAAGGAGATGCGTCTGAAAAAAGCTGGCTTTATACGATTTGCAAAAATAAGATCATCGATTATTACCGTAAAAAAGGTCGGGATATCATACAACCCATCGAAGGAAAAGATGTTTCTGATGGTTTCTTTAATGAGGCAGAGCATTGGACAACCACCGATGCCCCTGGTGATTGGGGAATTGATTATCAGCAAGCCATTGAGAGCAAAGAGTTCTATAAAATACTCAATGGCTGCAAAAAGAAATTACAGCAATTGCAACAATCGGTTTTTGTGATGAAATACCTCGAAGACCTCGATTCGGAGGAAATATGTAAGGCGCTCGGTATTAGTTCGTCTAATTACTGGGTGTTGATACATCGTGCCAAATTACAGTTACGTGCCTGTCTGGAAAAAAATTGGATCAACCTTTAAAAGTTACGCATGAGATTTTTGATGATCAGTTGTAAAAAAGCCGGTTTTCTTCTGTCTAAAAAAGAGGAGAACAAACTGACTTGGCTGGAAAAAATGCAACTGAAAGGACATATTACCATTTGTAGTTTTTGTCGCCGTTTTGAAGAACAAACCGGGTGGATCATCCTGAATGCAAAACATGCACATACACACTCCGAAGCCACACTGCCCGAGGAAGTGAAAACACGTTTACAAAACCTATTAACTGACTGATCTTACAAACCGGCTACAATTGAATTTCAGTAATGACCGACCCATTAACATACCACAAAAAAATAGAGATCCGCTGGAGTGATCTCGACCCAAACTTTCATCTCCGGCATTCTGCTTATTACGATTTTGGGGCTTTTGCACGTATTTCTTTTATGACGGAACATGGACTAACTCCTTTTGTAATGCAGCAAAAACAGATTGGCCCGATTCTGTTTCGGGAAGAATGTGTTTTTAAAAAGGAAATTCATTTCAGTGATTCGGTACAGGTAAATATAAAATTGGTAAAAGCCACAAAAGATATGAGCCGTTGGACCATGCTGCATGAAGTATGGAAAAATGACAATATACTGAGTGCGTTGATCACAATTGATGGGGCATGGATTGATACCGGACTTAGAAAAGTAGCCATACCGCCGGAAGAGTTCAAAGCAATTTTTGAACAATTGCCAAGGACAGACAATTTTGAGTGGACCATCCGCTAAGGAAACTTGATTAACGTTTCAGCAGAAAACCTGACCAACCTATTTAATTAAAACAGAAGCCCCGTAAGGGGCTTCTATACATAACGGGGGGTATTCAAGAATACATTACTGTACTTGGTGAAAATAAAACCCCCTGGTGAGGATCATTGATTTTATCGGGGTGCACCAGAAATTAATCGGCGAATCTGATAAAAGATTCCCTCATCAAAGGATGGTTATTTAGGAAGTAAAAGTAATTACAGAGAACTGCGCCATGAAATATGTGCGCTCTTCATATTTCTGTGAATATTCCACATATCGATTACTCCGAATTTAGGAGTGGTTTTTCTCACGGTATTTACTTTAATCAATTCTGTTGCAACAGTTTCTTTTACTTCGCTTACCAATTGTTTTAGTTGATTTGCTTCTATTTGTACAATAGAAGGCATAACATTACTCTTCATAATATTCATTTTTTTTAATATTCTGTTTTTGCTGAGCGGAAACGGGAGAAATCGAAATCAATCGTTAGAAGTAGCAGCCTTCAGATTACATCACCCAGAGAAACTCTAATTACGTACATCGCTCAGTTTCTGGCCGCAAAGGTACGGCTAAGTAAATTACTGAGCAAATAAATGTGTAAATGCTATGTTAATCTAAAAGCCAGATTATTTGGAGACCACAATATCAATATCTGGTTTGGATTCATCGGTAAGCAATACTTTACCCCGATTTGATCTGGTAACCCTTGAAAAAAGCGATAACTCTTTATCAAAAAGGAATCGTAAAAAGAGTTTGGTCCATGAAGTATGATAAAACAAAGTATCATAAAATACTGGAGCATTACTTCTGATCTGTGGTAACTTATTCCAGGGCACGGAAGGGAAATCATGGTGCTCATTATGGTAGCCAACATTAAAAGACACCGTGTTTAATACACCATAGTAACTATAGGTTTCCTGGTCGCCATTCGTAAGATAGTGTTCCTGAATCCACCTGGCCCCTAAAGGATGTAAACCAACAGAAAAGAAAAAACTAAATACCAAAAAGAATACAGCTTTTGGTCCGAGGAAAAATCCTACCGCCGCAAAAGTCAGAATCTGTACTACCCAATTTAAAAACACCCATTTATCAAAGGGTTTGATTTCTTTTAATCGGTTAATACGGAACAATTGGAAAAAAGGATAAAATAATAACCAGATAATTTTTCCAATAAAGAAATTATCAATCAACTTCGCCTCCCAATAATTGGGCAAGTCACCATCCAACTCATACACACCCTGAAAAGAATGGTGTTTGATATGGTATTTTTCAAAAGAAACCGAACTGGGAAATAACAAAGGTACATTTGCCAGGATGCCTGATAAACGATTTGCTTCCGGACTTTTAAAAATCAGCCTGTGTGAGCATTCATGTATCATCACAAATAAAGCATGATCAGCGAAAGCACCCAAAAGATACGCTGCACCCACCACAATCCACCAGGATTGATCAGATACAAAATAACACAATCCCATCTGGAATCCAACCAATCCCAGAATAGCAAAAAAAGTAAAGGGATTTTTACCAATCAATTTCCGGATATCCGGGAACTGCTTTAAAATCTCTTTTGTCCGGATACGATGTGGCTCGCAATATTCAACGTGTACAAAGTCTTTTTTATGTTCCATGGCGCAAGGAAGATAATCCTATTTCCTATTTAGCACCTGATTCTGTTGAATAGATAGGGGGCTTTTTTTGTATATCTGGCATTTATTGTCTGAAAATCAATCACTTACATTTTTATTTTCTTCGAAAAAAAACTACTCATATAATCTTTCCTATTTCAAAAACATATTTTCTTATATTGTTTCAAACTACCTCTATGCTGAAAAAAGCCTCTTTTTCACTGTCGCTTGCATTGTTATTGACTTGCCTGGCATTTGCGCAAGGAAAGAAAAATTTAACAACTGATGATTATGGTAAATGGCAAACACTAGCCTATACCGATCTTTCGCCGGATGGAAACTGGATAGCGTATGGAATCTCCGTTCAGGAGGATAATGATACTTTATATATCACCAATCGTAAAACACATACACGCTATAAAGCAGAATTTGCAACAACTGCCGAGTTTTCAAAAGATAACCAATGGGTAGCCTATCGAATCGGATTGCCTTTTAAAGAAGCAGAAAAATTACGCGATCAGGGTAAACCCATCGAATATAAAATGGGCCTGCTGAATCTGGAAACCGGAAAAAAAGAAATCATCCAAAATATTTCACGTTACGGTTTTTCAAGAAATGGAAAGTTCCTTACAATTTATCTTAACGCGCCAAAAGAGAATAAAGATAAAGGCAGTGTTTTATTAGTAAAAAATCTGGCAGAGAATAGCACACATACGATAGGTAATGTTACCGAATATGCATTTAACAAGAAAAGTGATTACCTGGCATATATCGTTGAATCAGCGAATACAGCCGGCAATTCGGTAGAGCTATTGAACCTCAGTAATTATTCTTTAAAAGTACTTTCCAGTGATACACTAAAATTTTCTAAACTCAACTGGCAGAAAGAAGGAGAAGGTTTATCCTATTTCAAATCCTATAAAAAAGAGGGTTACGAAGAAGAAAATGCGATTGTGTATAGCTATACCCATCTGTATCAATCCCCTTCTCTGGCCAAATTAGATCCATCAGAAATGGCAGGGTTTCCCAAAAATATGCGGATCTATAATGGTTCAGCACTTAGTATAAGCGATGATATGAGTGCAGTTTTCTTTGGTATCAAAACATGGACAGCTAAACCCAAAAAAGAAGAGAAGAAAACTACGGATAGTACCAAGGCAAAAACTGATTCTAGCAAAACTTTACTAGCAAAAAAAGAAACCAAAGATGAAAAACTGGCGGCCGTTGATATATGGCACTGGAAAGACCCGGAAGTACAACCACAGCAAAAATTAAGTTTTACACAGGATAAAGAAGCCAGCTTATTATCTGTATGGAATCTTACGGATAACCATTTTTTCCAACTGGCTAAAGAAGCTACACCTGATGCATTATTAACCGGTGATCAGCAATATGCCATTACTTCTACCGATAAAAAATATAAACCTGCATTCAAAGAAGATTATGCAGATTTTCATTTGGTAAATGTAAAAACCGGGGAAGACAAATTATTGTATGAAAGAATGCTGAATGGATTTTCTTCCGGTCCCCACCCCTCCCCTGCTGGCAAATACCTGTATTATTTTAAAGATAAAAACTGGTGGAGCTACCAGATTGCTACCGGGCAGAATATTAACCTGACCCAATCCATCAAATCTGATTTCTGGGATACCCGCGATGATCATCCTGCCAGCAAACCTCCTTTTGGTTTAGGGGGTTGGTTGAAAGATGATAAAGCGATGCTGCTCTATGATGAGTACAATATATGGATGGTAAAACCGGATGGATCGGGTGCAACAAAAATCACCAATGGAGAAAAAGAAGAGATCGTTTCACGTGTTTTCAGGGTTGACAGAGAAGACCCGTATATCGACGATGCGAAGCCCATCTTCTTTTCAAACTATGGTGATAAAAGTAAAAAATATGGCTATTCTAAATATGAGAATAAAAAACTGGATATACTCATTTTTGAAGACCTGTCTGTAAGCCGACTTGTAAAAGCAAAAGATGCCAATAGCTTTTTGTATGTTAAGCAGGACTATCATTTATCACCCGAATTATATGTAACTGATCAATTTTCAGGCGAAACCAAAGTAACCGGAACCAATCCGCAACAGGCGGATTTTAACTGGGGTAAAAGCAAGTTGATCAGCTATGTAAATAAGAATGGAAAAAAAATGCAGGGCGCGTTATACTATCCAGCCAATTATGAGCCCGGTAAACAATATCCAATGGTGGTTTATATTTATGAATTGCTTTCTAACAATGTACATAACTATATCAGACCTTCCATAAGAAGCGCTTATAATACGACCAATTTTACCACTAACGGATATTTTATATTTCAGCCGGATATTGTATATGAAACCAATGATCCCGGTATGAGTACGGTGAACTGTGTAGTACCTGCCGTGAAAGAAGTTTTGAAAACCGGTATGGTTGATAAAGATAAAGTTGGGATCATGGGTCATAGCTGGGGTGCATACCAAACCTCTTTCCTGATTACCCAAACCGATGTTTTCAAAGCAGCCTGCGCTGGTGCTCCGCTCACTGACCTGATCAGTATGTCATTGTCAATTTACTGGAACAGCGGCACCCCCGATCAGAAAATTTTTGAAACCAGTCAGGGCCGTTTTGATGGACCCTGGTATGAAAGAACAGAAGCGCATATCAGAAACTCACCCATGTTCAATGCATCAAAAATCAAAGCTCCTTTACTGGTTGCATTTGGTGATAAAGATGGAGCTGTAGACTGGCACCAGGGCATAGAAATGTATGGCACTATGCGTAGAATGGAAAAACCCCATGTGATGCTGGTATATGCCGATGAAAATCATGGATTGGCCAAAAAGGAGAACCAGATTGATTACCAAAAAAGACAAAAAGAATGGTTTGATCACTATTTACTGGGTAAGCCCGCAGAAAAATGGATCACTGATGGGGTAAGTTATCTTGATAAAATGAAAGAGAGAGAAAAACAGGCGGCAGCGCAGTAGGCATTTGGCTGTTGGCATTTGGCTGTTGGCTTTGAGTTAGATTCAAATAAAAGATAGGTTTACTTCCATTTATTACCCAAACAAAAGCCAATGACCAACAGCTAATAGCTACTAGCCAATCACAAAAATTCACATTACACAATCACCCATGAATCAACCCATCAAAACAGCGATACTATCATTCGGATTATCGGGCAAAGCATTTCATGCTCCGTTCATTCAGCTTCATTCGGGATTTGAACTGACAGGTATGTGGGAAAGAACAAAGTCGGATTCATTAACTATTTACCCGGATATTCATATTTACAGAAGCCTTGAAGAGATATTGGATGATACTTCTATTGAGTTAGT
>CAIWKU010000018.1 GCA_903913355.1 uncultured Bacteroidota bacterium
CTTCTTTTTAGCGCTTCCCTGTTTATCTCAAACAGATTGGGAATTGAAAAAGGATAAAAACGGAATCCAGGTATTTACTGCAAAGCTGGCCGACTCCAAATTCAAAGCTATCAGGGTTAATTGTATACTCAATGCAAGACTTTCACAACTGGCTGCTGTTATTCTTCAGCCCGAGATTCAACCAGAATGGGTTCTGGCAACCCGAGAAGCACATACCGTACAAAATATATCAACATCCCATCTGTATTATTATGCCGAAGCCGTACTTCCCTGGCCCTTGAGTAATCGCGATATGGTGATTGATCTTCAGATTGCGCAGGATCCGATATCTCATATTATGACCATTACAGCCAATTCAATTGATCATATCCTTCCGCGAAAACCAGGGAAGGAAAGAATACCTTTTTCGCAGGCTATTTGGAAAGTGCAGTCGGTAGGTACTGATAAGATTAAAGTTGACTATACCGTCCGGATTGATCCCGGAGGCGGAATCCCAGCCTGGATGGTTAACATGTTTATTGCCAGAGCTCCTTTTGAATCTTTCAAAAATTTATTACAGAAAGTCCAGGAAAAGCGTTTTCAGGATAAAAAATTTGATTTTTTGAAAGACCAGCCCTAGAAATGGACCTGGGACCATGAATAATTTAAAATGGAGAGGGACTTATGGAAGTCCAGCCTCCATCTATCACCAGACTTTGACCAGTTATATGATTTGACAGAGGAGATACCAGAAATGCAGCAGCATTCGCAATATCGGATACTGAAGCAGCCCTACCCATGGGGGTTAAGGTTGACCAGGTATCTGCATAAGACGAATCAGTAACGGTTCGCTCTGTTAAAGTAGCACCGGGTGCAATACAATTTACAGTTATCTGATAAGGAGATAATTCTATTACCAGGTTTTTTGCCAGCATTTCAAGAGCCGCTTTGCTCATACTGTAGGCCGCCAGGTTTTTATGTGCCTGGTGTCCGGTAACAGAAGACATCAATAATATACTACCTCCTGTTTTCTGAAGAATCATTTGTTTGGCTGCAGCCTGCGCAAGAAAAAAACTTCCGGCCAGGTTCAGTTTCATTACCTTATCAAAATCAACAGGATCATAGCTTAGAAAATCTCCAAAAAGGGTAATGCCAGCATTGGCAATGGCAATATCTAATTGCCCAAATTTTAGAACACAGGTATTCGTCATCTCTGCTATAAAAGCCGGACTACTAGCATCACCGGGTAAAGCATGGGCAATTCCTCCGGATGTGTTTATTTTTTCTGCCGCCTGATTGCACAATATTTCGTCAAGATCATTTACCAGTACTTTGGCGCCCAGTTTTGCCAAATGACTGGCAATTTCCAAACCGATACCCTGACCGGCTCCGGTTATAATAACTGATTTGTTTTCAAATGGAGTGGGCATGTATTCGGGTTAAGGCGAAATGAATACATGAATATAATAAAATAAAATGGCCCGGGCTCAGCAGTAATTTTCTACTGAAGAGACCAGGCTGGAAAATGGGATATATCTGTAAGCACTATTAGAATGCTACTCTTTTTTTCGTGTTGATGGTACTGGCACTAAAATAGCCCAGCGCATTATTGGAAAGATTACTGATTGGGTTTGCCGGGGCGGCAGACTGAAAACTATTTCCATTGGTAGCTTCAACCAGGGTATTAAAAAAATTCCAGACATTTTTATCTACACAGTTCATCTGTACTAAAACGGTGTCTCCGATGCGGATATAACTACTATCATTAAATAGTTGTTGAGAGATATATCTTCCATCAGATAAACGATCACTGAATGGGTTCAGGCTTTTCAGTTGTATGCCATTTACAAACTGCGTAAAATTATAATAGTTGTTGATACCAGCCGGGTCCTGAAAATTTACTACCGGGTTAATACTGCTGCCAACGTTTCCGGCATTATGTTGAAATCCAATTGAGTCAAGTGTTATCGCTTGTGGCATGGTGGAAGATGCGGTATAAGTTTGACCGCCTGTGATTACTGTTAATTGATAGGTATGCCCGGGAACCCCTTGCAGAGAGCTGGTAATATATAAGCCTGCAGAGGTTTCAGAAAGGATATTGGTAACCCCATTGGTAATATCTGCCAGTTTTACAAATGCACCGGATACTCCGGGGTAAATATTACTGGCACTGAAGTTTACTGTTTTACTAATCTTAACCTGGTATGGCCCTGCAGTATTATAGATATTGCCTTCAATTACAATCTGAGGAGAAGCATCATTCAGGTTTACATTGATTATCTTTTTACATCCATAAATAACCAACATACAAAAAGCCAAGAGATATATAGTAGAAGATTTCATGTAATTAAAATTTAAAATTATAAGTAACAGAAGGAACCCAACGGAATAAGGCAGTTTGTACTGCCTGTGTTTTGGTTACATCAGCCGGGTTGTCCTGGAAACGGATACTATAGGCGTTTTCTCTGCCATACACATTATACAATGAAAATGTCCAGCTTCCCTCACCTTTCTTTTTCTTTTTTTCTAATACTGTTGCTGCAAAATCCAGTCTGTGATATGCTGGCATACGATATCCATTCCTTTCTGTATAGTAAAAAGTAGTTAATCCGTTTACTTGATACTTTCCGCTGGGAAATGTAACTGCATTACCGGTATTATATACCCAGTTTGAAGAGAAGGTCCATTTATTGTTCGCTTTATAAATACCTACTATAGCAATATTATTTGTCTGGTCTTGCTTGGCCGGATAGTACTGCCCATTATTGATTCCTGCAATTTTTCTTTCCGTTCTCGAAAGGGTATAACTAACCCATCCCGTTAATTTGCCCGTTTTCTTTTTTAGAAATAATTCCCAACCATAGGCCCTTCCGCTTCCAAATAATAATTCCGATTCCACATTTTCATTGGCCCTTAATATCGCTCCATTTTTATAATCTATCTGGTTTTGTAATGCTTTATAATAGATTTCGGATGAGAACTCATATTTATTATTGCGAAAATTCTGGTAGTAACCAAGGGAAAACTGATCGGCAATTTCAGGTTTTACATTCGGACTGCTCGGAATCCATAGATCGGTTGGATTGGTAGAAGCCGAATTAGAAAGCAGGTGTAGATTCTGTACATTTCTGGAATATGCTGCTTTGAAAGATCTGTTTTCTGTTAGCTGATAGCTGGCAGAAAAGCGGGGCTCCAGATTCATATATGTTTTTACGACCTGACCACTTGAATAGTATTTCGTACTGATAATATTCCCGGCTGTATCATAGGCATAAAAGTTACCAGGCCCCATAATACTAAAAGCAGAAAAGCGTAATCCATAATTTAATTTCCATTTATCGGCGGGGGTTAATTCATGGGAGATGTACGCTGCATTTTCATAAGCATATTTTGATTGTAAGGCAACCGGGTTATAACTTGAGCTGGCAGATACATCTACAATACCCGGAGAAATGGCATGTCGGATTACGTTAATGCCAAAATTGATCTTATTATCATTATTGATAAAATATTGCAAA
>CAIWKU010000019.1 GCA_903913355.1 uncultured Bacteroidota bacterium
AATTATTGGTCCTTCCGGGTCAGGTAAAACCACGCTACTTTCCTTATTTGGTTGTGTAATTTATCCAAGTTATGGAGAAATATGGATTGATGGTGAACAAGTAAATAATCTGGATGAAAAGCAACTAGCTAAAATAAGACTTACTAAAATTGGTTTTGTATTTCAGAAATTCAATCTAATTGCCCCCCTTACCACACTTGAAAATGTAATGATGCCGCTGATTCTACAAGGAGTCAGCAATAAGGATGCGAAAAAAAAAGCCACGGAAGCTTTACTGAAAGTTGGGATGGGAGACCGAATGAAGAATCTGTCAAATAACCTTAGTGGCGGACAGCAACAACGGGTTGCCATTGCAAGAGCCCTGGTAACCAACCCGGAAATGGTGCTTTGTGATGAGCCAACCGCTTCGCTGGATATTTCCAGTGTAGCCATTGTGATGGAAGAATTAAAACAACTAGCCAAACAAGGTAAAGCTGTGGCGGTAGTAACACACGACACAAGGCTTCAACCCTTTGCAGACAAAATAGTCTATGTGCTTGACGGCGCTGTAACCGATAATCCGGTTGAAGAGGTAATTCCTCAAAAATAAATTTTACCATGAAACACAGCTTTTATTCTCTATTATTATTTGCATTTTTTATTTCCTGTAATACCCAGGGTGATTCAGTTAAAACAGATACTAATACTATAAAACCCCCATCAACTGTCAGGGAGGTGGTAGGTATTGGGGAAATATTACCGGAGCAGGATATCATACAATTATCATCACCGGTAAACGGTATTGTTAGGAAAATTTATAAAAATGAAAATGACTCAGTAAGTGTGGGAACACCCATTTTGGAATTAGATCACCAATTAGAAGATGCAAAAACAGAGCAGTTACATAGTGAAATGAATACACAGTCAGCCCAAATAACTGCAGATAAAGCGGCCGTAGGTGAATATGAAGCAAAATATAGCAATGCTGTATCTGAAGTGCAAAGATTAAAAAGACTATTGGCAAAAGGTGCTGAAACACAACAGGCAGTAGATGATGCCTCAACAAACGTGAAATCCTTTGCATCAAACCGAAAAAGATTGCTGGAAAATGTTGAAGTATCCAGAAATAAACTAGAAGAAACAAAAGCAGCATTTCAATCTGCAAAAATAGAACAAAGACAGAAAATAATTGTATCGCCAGTAAATGGGAAAATACTGGAGTTGCCGATATTAATAGGTGGTGCAGTAAATACTCAGGAATCACTGGCTCAGATTCAACCAGTAGGAAAAACAATTGCTGTATGCGAGATTGACGAATTATATGCTAGCAAAATCTATGTTGGTCAAAATGCCTTTATTAGAAATGTAGGGTCACCGGATACGCTATCTACCGGAACAGTATATTTCACATTCTCATTTTTAAAAAAGAAATCTTTGTTTACGGATCAGTCTGGGGAAAAGGAAGACAGGAGGGTAAGAACCATTAAAATATTGCTGGATAAGCCAGACAAATTATTATTGAATGCCAGAATAGAATGTGTAATAGCGGTTGCAGATAATATAAATAAATAAGCAAATGTTACAAATTGCGTGGAAATTTATAAAGTTTGATAAGGCCAAAAGTATTGGTGTTGTTGTTGGCATTCTTATCAGCACTTTCCTCATAGGTCAGCAATTAGGGGTGTTCTTTTTTCTCTCTGGTTTGATGGGTGCTTTGGCAAGCGATGTAAAAGCCGAAATCTGGGTAGTGGATAGTAAAACGGATGATGTAAATCAATTAGGGAGATTAGACCTAAGAAATTGCAGAGCAGTGCAGGGAATACCTGGCGTTAGAGAGGCCTTCCCAATAATTATTACCGGCGCTTCCTGTAATTATGAAAATGGAACCAGTGGCGCGATTACATTGATTGGAGTAGATGCGAGCCATATAAATGCAGTATTAAATAAAAGTATTATCAAAGAAGGAAAGACAGCCGATCTGCAATTAGATGGGGCTGTTAGCGGGGAATACTTTGAAAAGAAAAACCTTGGGGGTAACATAGAGCTAAGAACAAATTTTGAAATAGATGGTAAACGGGCTTTTTTTGTATTACAAACAAAAGGGTTCAGGGGGTTTGGCAGTAGTTTTTGTGTAACAACTATTGAAAGAGCCCGATTTTATTCCAACCAATCAGTAAACACGATCAGTGCTGTTTTGGTAAATGTAGAGCCCGGAAAAAATATTGATACGGTTGTAGCTAACATTAACCATACTATTTATGGTGTTCGGGCGTGGCCATCTAAAAAATTAGCTGCTTCATCTATAAAAAAAATACTGTCTAGTAGCGGAATAGCATTAAGTACAGGCACCCTTATCATCTTTGCTTTAATCGCAGGTTTTTTTATCATTGGGTTAACCATGTATTCATCAGCACTTGACCGTCTAAAAGATTATGGCACTTTAAAAGCAATTGGAGCAGGAAATAGTTATATAAGCAGACTAATACTTACCCAATCATTATTGTTCTCTATCATTGGCTTTTTGGCTGGCTTTTTTTTGCTGGATGGTTTTAGAAGAGGAGTTGCCAGTTCAGGGTTGCTCTTTTCATTCTCTCCTCTAATGGTGCTCGCGATGTTTATAATAATAAGTATCATTTCTTTGAGCGGTGCATCCTTTGCCTTAAGCAGGATAAGGGGTGTAGAACCAGCAGCAGTGTTTCGATAACTAAAACTTACTTACTGAACTTATCAAGGGTTTTAGAATCAGATACCAATCAAATCGTCAAAAATGTTTAAAAAATACATAAAGAGAAGGAGAAAAATAAAATATCTTATTCATAATTCTGTAAAGGGTATAGGTATCGCCATACTCGTTACATTAATGACAATACCTTTTCCTACTATTGCACAAAAAGTGGTTTCTTTACATCAGGCAATAAATGACGCAATAGTTAACAGGAAAAATATTCAGGCCGGTAAATCAAACCTCGCCATTCAAAAACTTCAAACCAAAATATTATATAAAAAATATTGGCCTCAAATTAGTGCTGAATATAACTATCTGTATAATCCTATTCTGCAAACCTCTATTCTTCCGATCGGAATTTTTAATCCATCGTATCCCCTAGATGCTACTAAAAGTATTCAATTTGGCACCAAATGGTCTCAAACGGCAGGAGTAACAGTTGTTCAGCCTTTACTTGATCGTACAATTCGCAGGGAGATTAATGAAGCAAAATTGCAAGAGAGAATTGCCTCAGCTACACAAGCACAATCAGAATACGACCTGGCTTATACTGTTGCTCAAACCTATATTGAAATTAGTTTGCAACAAGCAAAAATTGAATCGGCGGTTGTGGATACTTCCAGAACATATATTAGCTACACCCTCTTAAAAAATAAATTTGATGAAAAAAGATTATTAAAATCAGATTTGAATAAATCCATTATAAACCATAATAATACTCGTCAGCTTTTGAGCGATGCAATGGCTGACTTATTAACTGATGAGGTGTATTTACTGTTTTTGACAGGCCAGAGTAATTTTGACAATCCGGATATTCTAATGGATATTGCTTTTTTTACTATGGATAAAATAGCAACTCAACTTACCTATCCGGATTTTACATTATTCCCTGAATTTCAGCAATTGGAGTTGGAAAGACAGCTGAAAGGGATACAAGCCAATTCAGAAAAGGCAAAATATCTACCTACCCTTTCACTGAAAGGTTTTATTGGGGCAAATCAATATACTAATAATTTAGATCCTTTGGCAGCTAACTCATGGTTTGGCCTTAGCTATATTGGGATAGATGTAAAATTGCCATTACTATTTGGTGAGGATAAAAAAGGGAAATTGCAACAACTGCAATTACAGGGCACTCAGTATCGACTACAAAAGGAGGATAAAGCTGCTCAATATACTAAAGATGCAAATACAGCATCCATAAATATAAAAAGAGGCCTGGCTCAATTAAAAACACAGGAAGCAAACATATTGTTGTCAAATGAATCTATCACCATTATACAAGATAGACTTATAGAAGGCGAGGAATCGGCATCTACTCTAAACTTAGAAGAATCTACTCTGCAACAACTGAAAAGTGTATATGAAACCAACAAAAGGCAGCTATGGCTATATTGGCTGGATTATCAGAAGGCTTCTGGAAGGCTTGGATTGTTGTGGAAATAAAGTTGTATTGAAGCAACAAAATACTACAAGAGATTTCATACTGATGGTAAAATCATTCAACTCAATTAGCAGTTGCCATAAATTTTCTGCTCACCTCATCATATACCTTAATATAGTCATTTGCTTTACCATCTTTGTCAAAAATTGATTCCCATGTATTCAGGGGTTCCCAAATACAGGTACCCTTTCCCTTACCTCCGGGAAGTTCAAATACAATATTATTCACTTCATTTTTTCGGGAAGAATATTCTACTACAATAAGGTCCTTATTATATCTTCTCAGTAAATCGTTCAAATTATCTCTGAGATCATCCAATGTACCATGCCATTTGGGATAATATGAAAGACCAATTATATCAAAATGCAGTTTTCTGGCAAGCATTTGATCTAGAAAAAAAACAGA
>CAIWKU010000020.1 GCA_903913355.1 uncultured Bacteroidota bacterium
GACTGCAGCGGTTGATCCCAAAGCAAGAAAAATGAAATTTGATGATGAACTGATGGGTCAATTGATCCGTTTTGTTTCCTCACACGAAGTGGGACATACCCTGGGTCTTCGTCATAATATGGGTAGCAGCAGCAAAACACCCGTTGAAAACCTACGTAATAAAGCATGGGTAGAAGCCAATGGACATACTGCTTCTATTATGGATTATGCCCGTTTCAATTATGTAGCACAGCCGGAAGATAATATCAGTGAAATGGGTTTGTTCCCCAGAATTGGTGATTATGATAAATGGGCTATTGAATGGGGTTATAAATACCTGGGTGAGTCAGATATTGATAAAGACAAAAAGATCAATAACAAATGGATTGTTGACAGAATTGGCGCCAATCCACGTTTATGGTTTGGTGGTGAAGGTGGAAACCCCGATCCACGTGCGCAAACAGAAGATCTGGGTGATAACAGCGTTAAAGCCAGCGAATATGGTATCAAGAACCTGAAACGTATTTTACCCGCTTTACCAGAATGGACCAAAGAAGAAGCCGATCATTATGAGAACCTGAGTGATATGTATGGACAGGTGATTGGTCAGTTTGGTCGTTATATGGGGCATGTTACCAAAAATGTAGGTGGCTACTATGAAACTTTCAAAAGTCTGGAACAACCCGGTGATGTTTACGAAGCAACACCTAAAGCCATTCAGAAAGAAGCTGTTGCCTTTTTAAATAAGCAATTGTTTGAAACACCCACCTGGTTACTGGATAAAAGTGTTCTGAATAAAATACAGGCACCAGCAAATCTTGAAAGACTTCAATCACTTCAGGCTTCTACATTAAACAGTTTACTTGACGAACAGAGACTTTTCAGATTAGTTGCCGCAACCAATCGTTTTGGTGCCAATACCTATGGCATTGATGAAATGATGGATGATGTAAGAAAAGGTGTTTGGAGTGAACTGAGTACCAAAAAGCCGATTGATGCTTACAGAAGAAATCTGCAAAAAACTTTCGCAGAAAAACTGATCAGCCTGATTACACCGGCACCTGCTTCATCTGCAATAGTAGTGAATGGCCGTGTATTTATGCCTGCACCAAGTGCTAAGAATACGGATGTCAGTTCAGAAGTAAGGGGACAGTTAAGAACCCTTCAATCTGAAATCAATGCCGCTATTCCGGGTACTTCTGAAAAACTCAGTAAATACCATTTACAGGATGTAGCAGACAGAATTAAGAAAGCATTGGATCCAAAATAATCCCATCCTATTTTATAGTTCAAAGCCGGTGATTACTCACCGGCTTTTTTTGCGCAGTTTTTACAAAAGTTTGTAAATCTATTCCCGGTAAGCACTACGCCGATAACCTACCTTTATGTAAATGTTTGTTATGAAACTGTTATGCTGCTTATTTGCCGGGTTATTTTTTTTACAGGTCAGCGCTCAGGACAAACCCATTATCTGGGGATATCTCAAAGACGGTATCACACATGAACCTATTGCGCTGGCCAGTATTACGAATATCAATACCAAACAAACAGTTATCACAAGTGGTGCAGGACGTTTTGCTATCAGCATTTCAGAAAAGCAGGTAATTTCTTTTGCCGCTGTGGGCTATCAACTGGATACGATTCATTTTGAAGGGAAATATCTTTCACAGGATACGATATGGCTTTCCTTATCTCCTCTTGCGCATGATTTAGGCAATGTTACTGTATCCGCACGCGGATGGAGTGTTTACCAATTGGATAGTATTGAAAGAAGAAAAGATTTTTTACAAGGTATTGTTAGTTATACCATTCCCACTATAGCACAAGCCAATTCAGGTGCGGGTATTGCCTTGAATATTGACAGGTTCTCGAGACATGAAAGAAATAAAAGAAAAGCGTTTGCCTTTTTTGAAGCCAGAGAAAAAGAAGCGTATACCGATTATCGATTCCCTGCCTCGTTGGTGGTGAAATACAGCGGCTTAAAAAATGAACAGTTACAACAGTTTCTGCAACAATACAGACCCAGCAGTGAATGGTTAAGAGCGCATAAAACAGAAGAAGATATTGAGTATTATATCAATGACAAATTGAAACTGTTTTTTAAGAGAGGATAATTTGTTGCGAGTTACAGGTTAGGGGGTACTTGTTAATTTAGTAATTGCTCTTTTGTTTTGATTATTTATTCGTATCGGAGGGCTACAATAGGATTTAGTCGGGCGGCTTTCATGGCAGGGTAGATACCTGCGGCAAGGCCCACTATTGAACAGATTACGATTCCGATAATGACCCATCCCCAGGGAACCACAAAGCCTGTTTTCAGAACAATGGAGAATAAGTTACCTACCAACACTCCGAGGATAATTCCAAAAAATGCTCCCAGTAAACTAATGATCAGGCTTTCGAATAAAAATTGCTGACGTACATTTTTGCTTTTACCACCAATTGCTTTAATCAGTCCTACTTCTTTTGTCCGTTCATTTACAGCCACCAGCATAATATTCATTAAACCAATGGCAGCTCCGATGAGGGTAATTAATCCGATAGCACCTGCGGAGCCTGTTATACTACTTAAAAATCCAATAAATAATTCGGCAAATTTATCACTGCGCTCTACTACAAAATTAATATCGTCTGTTGGTTCCAGTTTGCGCACTGCCCTGAATACAGAAGTAGCTTCATCAGTTGCCACATCCAGTTCAGCCACATTGCCTACCATCACTCCAATCAGATAAGAGGGGTTAGCATTTTTGAAATGGCGGACATTGGTATAAGAAGTCAGGATTACATCATCCTGACGCATCATGGCACTGGACCCTTTACTTTTCAATAAGCCTACCACCCGGTAAGGAACACTTCCTATCCGGATAATTTTTTCTAAACATTTTTCCGGTTTATCACCAAATAGTTTTGCAGCCACATTGCTTCCGATCAAACACACATTTCTGCCACTTTGCAGATCCAGGTTATTCAGATTTCTACCCTGATCGATGGCATAGCCATTTACCAAGAGGTAATTTTCATCGCCTCCCCAAATAGTTATCTGAGGGTTGGTTTTCACTTCCTCATAGTGAATTTCCTGGGCGCCGGGGCCTCTGCGGTAAATGCTGATTAAAGCACCCGGAAAATCGTAATTGGTTTTAAAAAACTCAGCTTCTTCTTTGCGTATGGGTTTCCCCAGGTTAGATTTCTTTTCTTTTAGCCCTCTTCTTTTCTTTTCGAAATCCCCGTTTCGCCCATTTCCATTAAAATTGACCCTGGATTCTTTAAAGCGGATATTAAAGGCATTGGCCCCCATTGAAGAGAAACTTTCCTTCAGACTCTGGTTCATGGCCTGGATGGCCGTAATAATCCCAATCAGGGCCATAATACCGAAAGCAATGATCGCCACAGTAATACCGGTTCTCAGTTTATTGCTGCGAACATTACGCCATGCCAGTGATAAAGAATCCAGAATTGTCATGCATTTACCCTTTTCATCATATAATCGACCCGATAAAGATAATTGCCAATTCCCGAACACCGGGAATTGAGGTCGATAATTGTGAAGAACGGTTAAAAATAGAAGCTATTGAGCACCAGGGAAGGAAATACGCCAAATAAAATGATCAATACAGCTAATATAAGCAAGGCATTTTTAAAGCCACTACTGATCCCGGTTGTTTCCGCATCGCCTTCTTTAAAGTACATGGCCTGTATGAGTCTGAAATAATAATATACACTTATTGCCGCAAATACTACGGCAACCACTACCAGCCACAATGCCCCCCCTGCTTTTACTACGGATGCCAGCATATAGTATTTGGCAAAAAAACCAGCTGTAAGTGGAATCCCTGCCAAAGAAAGCAGAAAAATGGTATTGGTAAAAGCAAGTACAGGTTCTGATTTTGCCAGTCCGTTATACCCGTCAAACGTGTAATCCTTCATCTTAATCAGGATCGCAAAAATGCCGATAGTCGCTAAACTGTAGGCGACAGCATATAAAAGGATACCTTCTTTTGCCAGATCATTATTACTATACAAAGCAAACAACATAAACCCGGCCTGGGCAATACTTGAATAAGCAAGCATGCGTTTAACACTCTGTTGGAAAACAGCGGTGATATTACCGATCAGTAAAGTGGCAATAATTACAAAAGAGAGCAGTATTTTCCAGGTAGGACCTAATGCCTGTGTATTAGATTCAAATAAACGAATAAACGCGATAAACCCCGCAGACTTTACAATGGTTGCCATAAAAGAAGTGAATACAGAAGGGGCTCCATCATATACATCGGGTGTCCAGAAATGAAATGGCGCAGCTGATACTTTAAAACACATAGAAGCAAAAAGCAAGAGTATACCGGCAACTTCAATAAAAGAGGCTTTCACCGGCAATCCTGCAGCCGGGGCATCATGTAACACACCCAGCGCAAAACTTCCTGTTGCCCCATAGATAAGCACAATACCCATCAACATAATTCCTGTTGAAAAAGAACCCATCAGGAAATATTTCAGGGAAGCTTCGTTACTTTTTAGATTTCTTTTATCTGCCCCAGTAAGGATATAAAGGGGGATTGACAGAATTTCTATTCCGATAAATAACATCAGCAGTCCATTAAAACTGGTAAGAATACTCACTCCGCATAAAACAAAAAAGATCAATGCATAATATTCAGAAACATGTATACCCGTTTTTTCAATATCCTTTCCGCTTAATATTACATAGATCAGTGTTGCAGTAATAGCAATTGAATTAAAGAACATGCCGAATTTGTCAAACTGAAGCATGCCATGTGTGTTCACATGAAACTCCCATATTCCATAGGTGTTCAGCAGATTTGCAACAAGCAATACCAGCAAACTAATGATCGCTGTATAAGTAATACTTGATCTCTTTGTTGTAATAATACCACTGAACATCATTACTACACCCAATAAAGCGGAAACTATGATTGCATTCATAAAACTTATCTTTCAGCAAGTGCCCTTTTAAGAAGAACACCCGCCTGATTCTACATTAATGGTTTACCAATATTGCGTTTACCGTATCCTTTGTCAGATCGATCATCGGTTGAGGGTATACGCCTAATACGATCACTGTAATAGCCAGTATTACCAGTACCAGTTGAATATTACCGCTGATCTCTACTGCATTTTCTGTAGCGGCTACTGTGTTACCGTACAACACTTTCTGAATCATATTCAATGTGTATACGGCAGCTAATATGATACTGATACCGGCTGCTGCCGCTATCCATATATTGTACTGGAACAATCCGTTAAACATGAGGAACTCGCCTATAAATGCATTGGTAAGCGGAAGAGCAATGTTTGCCAGGCTCATTACCACCAGCAGAATAGCCAGTACAGGTGCTTTTTGCGCAAGTCCGCCCAGATCGATGAATTTTCTTGTTCCCAGTTTCTGTTCAATTACATCAGCCACAATCCACAAGCCCAATACATTGATACCATGGTTAAACATCTGGATCATTACCCCTTCCAGACCTGTTTTATTCTGTGTAAAAATTGCAGCACACATCAGACCAATATGCGCAATAGATGAATAAGCTATCAGTCGTTTGATATCATCTTGGCGGATGGCGATCAATGATGCATAAATCATTCCTATTACAGAAAGTATAATAATGATATTAGCGAACTGCACAGAAGCATTCGGGAATACCGGCAGTAGCCAGCGTACTACAGCAAAAATTCCCATCTTAACCATAATACCGCTCATAACCATCGTAGTAGCTGTTGGCGATTGTTCGTATGCATCGGGCTGCCAGGTATGGAATGGAAATATCGGCATCTTAATGGCAAATGCAATAAAGAAAAGCCAAAAAATAAAATTCTCCTGTTTGCCTGATAAATGAATATGATAAAAAGATTTTAAGGCAAAGGAATGATCATTTGTATGAAAATAAAGAAACAGGATACCCACCAGCATTAACAGGGAACCAAGGAAAGTATAGATAAAGAATTTAAACGTGACAGCAATCCTTTTTTCGCCACCCCATATGGAGCAAAGAAAATATACCGGAATCAATGCTAGTTCCCAGAAGAAATAAAATACCAAAGCATCAGCTGCCGTAAATACGCCCATAAGCCCGGCCTGTGATAATAGCATCAATCCATAAAAACCACTGGACTGTTTATAGTTATTCTTGAAGATCGCAGCAAAAATAAGTGGGAATGAAACTGCTGTGAGCAGGCATAACATTTTACCCATTCCATCCGTCATCAAGGCAAACCGGCTTCCTAGTGTAGGTAACCAGGCTGCATCATAAGAAAGTTGTCCGGGGTAACAATTGAAAACAGCCGTAAATGCAATTAGCAGTGTAATCACAGAAGACAGCACTGACCATGTTTTAACGGCTTTATCGTTTTTTATAAAAAAACTGACCAAACCGGTAAGCAAAGGGATCAATATCAATAAAACAGGAATCATATTCTTTCTTTATCGCAACAAAGCAGTTTATAATATTTTATTCAAAAAATTCATAATGGCATTATCATTAAACCATACCAAAACAAATACAACCATTGCCAGTACCATGATCAGTATATAGTTTCCTACTTGTCCGCTCTGCAATAATCTCAATTGCCTGGAGCCATATCCAACCAATCTTCCAGCACCATTTACCAAACCATCTATACCACTCTTCTCAATAATATTTTTACAAAATCCTGCGATTGCATTGAGAGGATTTACGATTACTGCATTATATAATTCATCAACATACCATTTATGTTCCAGCACCTTGGAAAGACCAGTATTTTCGTCGGTATTCAATTGATATTTTTTATAGCGGCTAATCGCTATGCCGATCATGATTGCAATCAAAATCGTAGATACACCCATCATGATATATTCCTGAGAAGCGGCAAGATGTGCATGTTCACCCGTGATTTTTTCGGAGCCCGCAAAAATCGGAGACAGAAAATGTTCCAGGCTATGTGCATCTTTCGCAAATACTTCAGGTATCCCTAAAAAGCCGCCAAATACGGATAATATTGCCAGAATAATCAGCGGGAATGTCATCTGCCAAGGGCTTTCATGCAAATGATGTTCCTGTTCATGTGTTCCGCGGAAATTACCCAGGAAAGTAAGTGTATACAACCGGAACATATAAAAAGCCGTCATCAATGCTCCACCAACGCCAATGATATAATACAATGGATTTTTTCCAAATGCGGCTGTCAATATCTCATCTTTTGAAAAGAAACCTGAGAAAGGAGGAATCCCTGCAATAGCGAGACAAGCCAGTAAAAAAGTGATATGCGTAATGGGAAGATATTTTTTTAATCCCCCCATTTTACGAATATCCTGTTCATGATGCATGGCATGTATTACTGAGCCGGCCCCTAAGAATAATAACGCTTTGAAGAAAGCATGGGTCATTACATGAAATACGGCTCCTGTGTATGCACCAACGCCTAAACCCAGGAACATATAACCCAGTTGACTAACCGTAGAATAAGCCAGTACCTTTTTAATATCATTTTGCTGCAAAGCAATTGTAGCCGCCAATATGGCTGTGGAAAGTCCGATAACCGCTACGACTGTTTGTGTAGCAGGAGCCATCGTATATAAAATATTACTTCTTGCAATCATGTAAATACCTGCGGTAACCATTGTAGCAGCGAGTATCAATGCTGAAACAGGAGTTGGACCTGCCATCGCATCAGGCAACCATGTATACAAAGGGATCTGTGCGCTTTTACCCATAGCACCAACAAACAGGAGCATGGTAATACCGGTAATATCAAATGAACTGAGTTTGGATATATTCGCAAACACGTCTCCATAAGAAACCGTGCCCAGTCTGAATAATAACCAGAATACCGCCAGCAGAAAACCCAGGTCACCGATACGGTTCATGATAAAAGCTTTCTTTGCGGCATAATTATAATCGTTGTTCTTAAACCAGAAACCAATAAGCAGGTAAGAACATAATCCCACGCCTTCCCAGCCAATGAACATGATTACATAGTTGGCGCCCAGCACCAATAACAACATAGAAAACACAAATAAATTCAGGTAAGAAAAATACCTGCCATAGTGTTGGGGTTCCTCATCCTGCATATAGGCGGAAGAATACAAATGTATCAGGAAACCTACGCCTGTAATGATCAGTAGAAATAGGGAAGACAGCTGATCAACCTGAAAAGCAAAAGGTATCTGAAAGCCGTCTGCTTTGATAAAATCAAACAGTGTTATTACCGAAGCCCCATTTGCTTTTACATCAAAAAACAGCATAACGCTTACGATAAAGGAAGCAAGTATAACGCCACTGCCTATTAAGCTGATCATTGATTTGGAAAGTGATTTTCTTCCCAATCCATTGATCAGAAAACCCAGCAGGGGAAATAGTGGTACTAAATAAACAAGTTTGCTCATACTGAAATTCTTATGTAAAATCCCTTTACCCCTTTCGGAGGAAGGTTAATTTTTTAACCTATTCAGAAAATTAATATCTACAGAATGCGTATTCCGATACATCATTACAATAATAGCCAGGCCCACACTTACTTCGGCAGCTGCCACTACCATAATAAAGAATACAAATATCTGTCCTTCTATTCCTACCATTGATGTAGCACTTGATCCCAAGGCAACCCCATGGTGCATTTTGGAAAATGCCACTAATAAGAGGTTTACTGCATTCAGCATCAGTTCCACACACATAAAAACAATAATGGCATTTCTACGCGTAAGTACACCGATAATACCAATGCTGAAAAGGGTTAAGCAGAGATAGATATAATATTGTATTGGCATATGCTTAGTCCTTGCCGGACCTATTTAATTTATTCAAATATTGTCAATACCTCCCTACAGAAGGTTGTTTTGCTAATCTTTTTTCCCAATCACTACAGCACCCACCATGGCACTCAAAAACAATACACTACTGATTTCGAATGGAACCACATAATCGCTAAACAGTGCTTTACCCAGGTTTTTGATCAGACCGATATCTCCGGTTTTCATTAATACAGATTTGTTTTGCATATCGGTTGCCTGTCTAACCAATGATACCAATACCATCAGGAAACATCCGCCAGAAATAACTCCGGCTAATTTCATCCACATATGTTTCTGGGGTTCTGTTTCGGCGTTCAGGTTCATTAACATGATCACAAATAAGAAGAGTACCATAATGGCCCCTGCATATACAATCAGATTTACAATAGCTAGAAATTGCGCGTTCAGTAATATGTAGTGTCCCGAAATGGCGAAAAACACAAGAATCAGCCACAATACACTGTGAACAGGATTCCTGCTTACCAAAACCATGATCGCACTAAATATGGCTAAAGCACTCAGGAAGTAGAATAGTATGTCAGTTGTACTCATCTTTTTAAATTAGCAATTAGCAATTCGTAATTAACAATGGGTTTTCAAAGGTCAACTACTTATTGTCAATTAATTTGTTCTTTCTCCGCCACGTGCTTTAGCATATGCTTCCGGCTCTGTAGCAGGGTCAGGTATCAATAAATCTTTCTTTCCATATATAAATCCCTTGCGGGTGAAATTTGATGGTGCAAATGTTTCACTAAGATAAATAGCATCTTTCGGACAGGCTTCTTCGCATAGACCACAAAAGATACAACGCAGCATATTGATTTCATATCTGGCTGCATATTTTTCTTCGCGATACAGATTTTCTTCTCCTGGCAATCTTTCAGCTGCTTCCATCGTAATGGCTTCTGCGGGGCAAGCAACTGCGCAAAGTCCACAGGCTGTGCAACGTTCCCGACCTTCTGCATCACGGTTCAGCACATGCAAACCACGGAATACCGGGCTAAACTGACGGGTTTGTTCCGGGTAGCGTATAGTGGGTTGCTTCTTAAAAATATGGCTGAAAGTAATCGCCATACCCTTAACAATGGATGGCAAATACAAACGCTCCATAAAACTCATGGGCTTTCTACTTACCGCTTTTGATCTATTGGTTAATGCTTGCATGTTTATTATTTCTTTTTAGCAAACGCAGGTATTATTTGATGCGCTGCAAAAATATTTTCATTTTCAACTTACTGATCCAATTCTCAATCTCTTCTTACTTCAGGTTTGTTTTTACCCCTGCTTCCATAAAATGAACGCACCTGTTAGCAACATATTCAATAATGCCAGTGGTATCAATTTCTTCCACCCCAGGTTCATCAACTGGTCATATCGGAAACGCGGAATCGTCCAGCGTATCCACATAAACACAAATATAAAAATCACGATCTTGGTTAATAAAGCTGCCACACCTAATACAGCAGCCAGGTTAGGGGCCAGTGTTTTTTCGTCCAGGAATGGGATATCAAATCCACCAAAGAACAAGCAGGCCATTACTGCACTACTCATGATCATATTCACATATTCAGAAAACAGGTAGAACCCGAGTTTCATGGATGAGTATTCCTGATGGTATCCGAAATTCAATTCATTCTCAGCTTCCGGTAAATCAAAAGGCGTACGATTACATTCTGCCATTGCACAGATAAAAA
>CAIWKU010000021.1 GCA_903913355.1 uncultured Bacteroidota bacterium
AGATGAAAAAATCATTTTTTGTTTGATTTTCGATAATCCTGAACTTACTGTTGATATAATTCTCAAACCGGTACTCATACCTGTCAAGATGGTCTTCAGTAATATTCAGTAACACACTTACATCTGCACGGAATTCTTTGATATCATCCAGTTGAAAAGAACTTACTTCTACTACATAAACAGACTTAGGATCAATGGCTACCTGTTTCGCAAAAGAAATCCCGATATTGCCTACCATCGCTGAATCCAAACCTGCCGTCTGACAGATATGATAGATCAAGGCCGTGGTCGTACTTTTTCCATTGCTCCCGGTTATCGCCACAATCCTGCTGTTACCCTTAAACCGATAAGCCAATTCAATCTCACTTATTACGGGTATACCCTTTACCCTGATCTGTTTTACCATTTCATTCTTTTCAGGAATACCCGGACTCTTCATCACTTCATCTGCCGAAAGAATCTTTTCAACTGAATGCTTTCCTTCTTCAAATTCAATTCCGTTATCAAAGAGCTCTTGTTTATAATTTGGTTTGATGGACCCCGCATCACTCAAAAACACTTCATATCCCACTTTCTTACCCAGTAAAGCCGCTCCCACTCCGCTTTCTCCTCCTCCTAGTATGACAAACCTTTTTTTCATTTACTTACTTCGTTCTTTCAATAAGATGGCTGTTACCTGATCTTCAGTGTTACAATTGACATAACCACACAGATAATAGTAATGATCCAAAACCGAACAGCTATCTTACTTTCATGAAATCCTTTTTTCTGGTAATGATGGTGCAAGGGACTCATCAGAAATACACGACGCCCTTCTCCCCATTTTTTTCGCGAGTATTTAAAATAGCTTACCTGAATAATCACACTCACCAGTTCAATCAGGAACACGCCACAAAAAATAGGTATCAATAATTCTTTACGAACAATTATGGCAAGGGAAGCAATGATCCCGCCTAAAGCAAGGCTTCCTGTATCACCCATAAATACCTGAGCGGGAAAAGCATTGTACCATAAAAATCCGATACAGGAACCCACAAAAGCACCTACGAATATGTCGAGTTCACCCAGATTCGGGATATACATTACATCGAAATAATCAGCCAGAATATAGTTACCGCTCACATAAACAAATACCCCTAAACCAGCCCCGATAATCGCACTCACACCTGCGGCAAGTCCATCCAGCCCATCCGTTAAATTGGCTCCATTCGACACTGCAGTAATAATGAACGTTACAATCAGGATATAGATGATCCAGGTATACTTTTCCGCACCGGGGCCAATCCAACTAATCAGTTTGCTATAATTGAACTGGTGGTTTTTCACAAAAGGAATCGTAGTGATCGGGGTCTTAACTTTTACAAATTTTTTATTGATCCCATTCAATTTTCTTTCTACTATATTAGAATCCTTTGCCAGTCTTTCTCCTTTCTGCAATTGCTCATGCGGGTTAGCTACCACTTCTCTTTCTACGGTAACTGCATTACTGAAATAAAGAGTAACGCCGATAATCACTCCCAAGCCTATCTGACCAATGATCTTTGATATACCGGCCAACCCATCACTATCTTTCTTTTTATACGTTTCACCCTTATCTGTTGCTGCTTTGCGTGCACGTATCTTAAAAAGATCATCCAGAAAACCAATTACGCCCAGCCAAACGGTACATAATATCATTAAACGGATATAGACTTTATCTAGGTTGGCAAATAATATCGTCGGGATCAATATGCTCAAAAGAATAATGATTCCACCCATAGTAGGTGTGCCTTTCTTTTGTGCCTGTCCCTCCAGTCCCAGATCTCTTACACTTTCCCCTATTTGTTTTTTCTTCAGAAATAAAATAATCCGTTTA
>CAIWKU010000022.1 GCA_903913355.1 uncultured Bacteroidota bacterium
ATATGGGCAATAGGCACCCGTACAACATGCGATTGCATTAAAGCGATCTCACGCAACCTTTCACAATGTATTCTTTGTCTTGTCCTAAAATAGGTTTACGTAAAGTAAACTAAAATGAAAGAAACAAAGACAAAACCTGGGCGCCTCCCTGCACAAATTTTTAATGAGGCTTTTAAGCGAAAAGTATGTGATGAATATTTACGTACAGGTGTGGCCAAAACCAGTTTATTGGCGAAGTATAATATCAAATATCGCAGTGCGATTCAAACTTGGCTAAAGCAATTAGGCTATGTGGATATTTACCAGAAAGTGGCATATTTGGATATCAAAAACCAATTCACTTTGGCTACAAAGAAAACCACTAAAAGAATATCACCATCAGACCAAACGCTCGAAAGCCGTGTAAAGGAATTAGAACGCTTACTGGAAGATGAACAATTACGTTCAGATGCCTATAAAAGGATGATCGATATTGCTGAAAAGGAACTGAACATACCTATCAGAAAAAAGTAGGTTACCAGGTAATCCATGAGATGAAAGACAGTTACGGCAAGGTAAGCCTTGTTCGGCTCTGTCGGTTACTTGGTATCACGCGTCAGGCCTATTATCAGCACTTTTGGCATCAGGAAGCTGTGAACTTAGAAGAAAGCCTTGTTATAGCGCAGGTATTGCAAATTCGTAAACAACACCGATGCATGGGTGGCAGGAAACTATACGAATTGCTCCAGCCCTTTTTACTCGAACACGGGATCAAGATGGGTAGAGACGCATTATTTGACCTGTTAGCGGCAAACGGCTTGCTTATTAAGAAAAGACGCAGGTATGCGTTCACCACTTTTTCAAATCACTGGCTAAAGAAATGGCCCAATCTGATCAGGGAGAAAGAGTTTAATAATGTAAACGAGTTATGGGTAAGCGATATAACTTATTGGAAGATTGGTGGGCGACACGCCTATGTTAGTTTTATTACTGATGTCTATTCACATAAGATCGTAGGCTATCATGTTGCTGAAACATTGGAAAGTATAGAAACCATACAAGCTTTAAAAATGGCATTAAAAGGTGTAGCCGGAAAGAACCTCAAACCATTGATCCATCACTCAGACCGGGGTGTGCAATATTGTGCCGCTGATTATGTAAAGCTATTGCAGGATAAAAGCATCCAGATCAGCATGACCGAGAATGGCGATCCGTTAGAAAATGCAGTAGCCGAAAGAGTCAACGGAATCCTTAAAAACGAATATCTAAAACACTATCAGGTCAATGATATTAAAGAAGCCAAAACGAAATTAGACAGAGCTGTCGCTTTATATAATGATCAAAGGCCTCATTTAAGTATTGGAATGTTAACCCCTACAGCCGTTCACGAAAACAATCTAAAAACAGATAAACTATGGAAAAACTATTATGATAAAAACCGTAAAATTGTAAACGTATTTCAGGACACAAATCAACCTGTAAACCTATTACAGGATTAATCTAAAAACTGTAAACTTTTTTTAGGACGAGACAGGTTATATATAGTTTTTTCAAATAGAATACAAGCATAGAAATATTTATATCTTTATAAATATTGAAAAATCATGAAGCAGAAAACACTAATACAAATAGGGGGAAAACAAGGGAG
>CAIWKU010000023.1 GCA_903913355.1 uncultured Bacteroidota bacterium
AGGTAGGTACGATGTGGAGATGAAAATTTTAAAAAAATTGCTTGATTCTACTGAAGAGTGATCCATAATTACAGGTATGCACTTCTGGCCCAACCTATCAATTACACGCACACACGAGGCTTATCCCTCAATAATAATATCCTCGAAGAGTTACAACAATGCGGTAGTAAAAAAACAGATGTAGAACTAAGAAGTTTGTTAGGTGCATTCCTGTTTAGCGGTGAGGATGTAGATAAGAAAATCAAAGTATTAAGCGGAGGAGAAAAAGCAAGGGTAGCATTGGCCAAAACCATTGTAAGCAAAGCCAATTTCCTGATATTGGATGAGCCCACCAACCACCTGGATATGCATTCAGTGGAATTACTGGCCGAGGCTTTGAATAAATACGAAGGAAGTTATATACTGGTTAGTCACGATCGTTTCTTTATATCCAAAACAGCCAATAAAATCTGGGAGATTGTAGACCATAAAATCAAAGAATTCAAAGGCACTTACCAGGAATGGGTAGATTGGAACGAAAGAATGGCCAAGATTGCCGCAGAAAAACAAAAACTGGGTATTACCGGATCTCCGAAAACCGAAACCCCGGTTTCTCCAAAACAGGAACCGGTAAATAAAAATAATAACGTTACTGCCAATAAACCATCCCCGCAGGATAACAACCTGATTAAGGAAAAACAAAAAGAATACCAGAAAGAAAAACGCAGACTGGAAAACATGGAGCCTGAACTGGAGAAAGCGAAAGCAGCAAAAGAGAGATTAGAAGCCAGTATGGGCGATCCGGCCAATTATGCGGATAAAGCAAAGTTTGTTACCCTCGAATCCGATTATAATCAGGCGAAACAGAAATGGGAAGAATTGCAAAAACAATATGATCTCGTTTTTGAAAAATTAATGGAGCTGGAAGAAAATATGGGATAATCGATTCAATCCTGTTTACTCAATCAGCATCCCTTTTACAAAATCACTTACCAGGTAGCTAATCAGTTTACCGGTGCTGGCATTGGATCTTCCATCTGATAATTGGATGGCTCCTTCTGATATATGCAGGTAAGCCACTTTACAGTCGGCAGAAGTTAAATTAATATATTGTCGCGCATGATTAATGCTGATACCTACAGGACTGGTTGCACTGCTTAATGTGTTTTCAATACAATCCAGATCCAGTTCAATACCACATAAAGTATCGTCTGTAAAAGCGGTAGCATGACCAATGGCCTGCAGGAAATTTCTCTTTTCGTGCAGAAAAATATCTTCATAGGTAATGCAATCTATAAAAGGATTATTAACCATATCCATCCACACATTCTGCGGAAGATAATTCTCATGTAATCCCACCACACAATATTTTTCCAGGTATCCATCTGCTTCTGCATAAGTAAATCCATTGCCACTGTGTCGGCCCTCCATGGGTCTGAAATCTGCATGGGCATCCAGGTTAATGGCATTGATCTGGGCAATGGGAATCAGTCCTGCTTTATAAAATCCTTTGGCAGCCCCTTTGATACAGGGATAGGAATTATTATGTCCACCCCCTATTACAATCGGTATTTTTTTATTCTGGGTAATAATATGAATCAATTGTTCCACTTCATCATCAATCATATTTACGGCATGACGGTAAGCCGCTAATTGCTCATCAAAATCGAAAGCATTTTTATCGATCAGTTGTTCAATCGAAGAAAAATCAAAATGACCTAATAACAGGATTTCTCCTCCCTCCAGAAAATCATTACTCTGGATATTTAAAAAAGAATGCAGAAAAGCAAGCCAGGCAGAATCTGTTCCACCAATACCCATATTGGCTTTCACGCCAATATCTTCCGGAATACCGAGTAATACAAAACTTGCAGAAGATTCCTGTAAAGATTTTTCCAGGGAAGCCGGATCGGCCAATACCTGAACCCTCTCCCCCAGTTTGGTTTCATAACGCCTGATTCGTGTAACCGATAAGATATCCTGTTTGTGGTAAAACTTGAAATGGCTCATGGGTAGAAGTTTAGAAATCGAAGTAAACTATATACTAACCATGTAACTATTAAACAATGCAACAATTGATTAATGGTTAAATGGTTGCATTGCTATAATGTGTAATGCATATTAAATATACTTCAAATAAACACACCATTCACCATCACTTTATCGATCAGGTTGGTGCCAAATGCATAGGGAAGATAGGCAGGGGAAGAAATGGGTTTGGTAAAGATCAGGTTGGCCCTTTTGCCCGGGGTAATACTGCCCAGTTCATTACCCAGGCCCATGGCATAAGCGCCATTTAAAGTAGCGGCATTGATGGCTTCTTCGGGTAACATTTTCATTTGGATACAACTTATGCATACGACGAGGTTCATATTACCACTTGGACTGGAACCTGGATTAAAATCAGACGCCAAAGCTAGTGCGCAACCCGCATTTAGTAAAGCCCGTGCAGGTTGGAAGGGCATACCCAGAAAAAATGCGGCCGTGGGTAATAAAGTGCCAATGGTGGAAGAATTGGCCAATGATTGAATGGAGTCCTCATCCATGGTTTCGAGATGATCCACAGAAATAGCACCCAGTTTTACACCGGTTTGGGTTCCTTTTGAAAGGGTTAATTGATTGGCATGGATTTTTGGTTGCAGTCCTTGTTGAATACCTGCCAAACAGATAGTTTCGGTTTCTTCCGGACTAAAAAATCCCTTTTCACAAAATACATCAATATAATCAGCCAGACCTTCCGCTTTAATTGCAGGAAGCATTTGGTGAATGATCTCGTTGATATATCCCTGGTGATTGTCTTTATAAACAGCCGGATAGGTATGTGCGCCTAAAAAACTGGCTTTTATGGGTATGGGTGATTCCTTTTTTAAACGTTGAATTACCCGAAGCATTTTTAATTCGCCTTCCGTACAAAGTCCATACCCGCTTTTGATTTCTATGGCCCCTGTTCCTAGTCTCATCAATTCTGAAAGTCGATTCCATGCCAGCTCGAACAATGCGTCCTCTGTCATGGCATTCAATTTTCTGGCTGAATTAAGGATACCTCCCCCATTGGCAGCAATTTCAGCGTAGCTCTTTCCTTTAATCTTATCTACAAATTCTTCTTCTCTGCCTGCAGCAAAAACCAGGTGTGTATGACTATCACACCAGGATGGAAGGATACTTGCCCCAGCGGCATCAAATACTTCAGTAGCATCATGGGGTTTTAGTGCTGACATTTCTCCATATTCACGGATCAGTCCATGTTCAATCCACAGATACGCATCCCTGATTACCGGAAGTTCGGCCATCTCCTTACCCCTCAATACTTTGCTAACTGCCCGAACATTTATCAGTTGGTCTATGTTTGTGATCAGGAGTTTCATACAGGAAATTTAGAGAGATTCTGATTGAGAAACAAAACAGATAAACTTAGCATAAACACCTTTCATTCAGACAACCAGAAGTAAGCCATGGCAATAATCGATTCTAAGACAGTATTTTCGGGTATGGTTTGTTCTTTAACGATAACGCGATATCCAAAATGGCTGGCTTGGGCAGGTGTTCTGTCAATGGCAGTTTTCAGGATTCCACTTAGCCTTGGAAAAAAGTATAGTTTTTGGAAATTGATGGGCAGTGGTAAAAATGGCACATTCGATAAAGTGCCTGATTGGCGGCAATGGGCAGTATTATTGGTTAGTACAGATGAAAACCAATTGGCAACTCCTTACTTCATCCAAAAATGGTGGCATTTCTTTGGATGCGAAATATTTACCTTGGTTCTGGAACCTATTGAAGGACATGGTAC
>CAIWKU010000024.1 GCA_903913355.1 uncultured Bacteroidota bacterium
AGCATACGGATGGTGGTACTTTTACCCGCGCCATTCTGACCAAGGAATCCATACACATCTCCTTCATTCACAGAAAATGAAAGATCGTTTACGGCTGTATTATGCTTAAACGATTTGGTAAGTCCGCTTACTTTAACAATGGCTCCCATCTTATCCAATAATAACAAAGATAGGCTAAAACTGTTCGGAGAGGGTTCGAGTTACAGGTTGTGAGCTAGGGGTTGCGTGTTACGGGTTTACGATCTTTGCAAAAAGACCATATATTATCCAATGACCAATGACCCTTCTACCCCTCTTTCCCCGCCTGTAAATACTGTTGTAATGCTTTTACGTATTCTTCAAATGCTTCAATTCCTTTGGGAGTGATTTTGCAGGTGGTTTGCGGGTAATTGTCTTTAAATTGTTTGAGCACATCGATATAACCGGCTTCTTTGAGTTTTTGAACCTGTACACTTAGGTTACCGGCCGTGGAGTTGGTTTTTTCACGGATATAGGTAAAGTCGGCTTCTTTTACAGCAATGAGCAGGCTCATCACTGCGAGGCGTAGTTGTGAATGTAATATTGGGTCCAGCTCTTTAAACATTTTCCTTTCTCTCTTTTAGATAGCATGCACGTAAGATCAACCCGGGTATCAGCCAATTGGTAATACCGGCGATCCCGTTCAATAACAAATCATATTTAGATGGTGTATAACAGGAGATCAGAAAATATATATAACATAGTATACCGCCTATAATCATGGGCCTGAATTTGGTTGCAATTCCTGTGGCCAGGGTGGGCATTCCATATAACAATAAAAAAAGAGAAGAGGCACTCAGGATATAAGGCACAAAATGTTTACTCTCACCTGTCTTAGTATTTTTTATCAATAATTCAAACCCATCCGCAGCAAAAAATTTATCTGAAATGGCGGGGATTACATTATTATAAAAGGATAATGCAAAAATACTGATCCCAAATACCAGCCATATGGCATTAACGGATGATTCTTCATACTTAACCACTTTTCTTTGTCTCGCTTGTCTGATAGAAATAACGATCTGTGGAATAATGGCTATGAGTGTAATCAGCCAAATATCAAAGCCAATCGAAAAATTCCATTGTATTTCTGAAAAGCTTACCAGACCAGCTATGCCAACCACCGTTCCCCATAAAATAGCACTGGTTCCACTTTCATGAAAACCATTCTTGGCTTTGTGGATCATTTTGGTGATTAGTTCTAAACTTTCCTGCTCTGTAAGTGGTTTTTGATCTTCCATAAACTAATTTTCTTTTTGTCTGTATTTGTTACGCAATAAATATCCCGGAATAATATAACTGGTTAATATAGCTATTCCGCCAAGCAATAACTGGTTATCGTAATCAAATCTCACTGAAATGACTGCAAAGATAAAATTAAGTATCCCGCCAATAACCAATGGCCTGAATCGAATGAGTTTACCCGTAACAAATGTGCCGATCGCATAAAGGAGAATATAATAAGTAAATGCAGTCTGCCAGGCACTACTGAATATATTGATCAAAACCAGCGTAACAAAAGATAAAGCCAGACTTATCCATAAATAATCCAGGGCTTCTTCTACAAAAGTTTTGACTCTTTGCTTTTTAGACTGTCGTGCTCCATAGATCGCGCTAATGATACCACCGATAGGCATTAACCACCAGATGATATAATGATTGGGATAATGTACCATCACTTTCAATACATACTCAATGATACAGGAAGCAAACACCAGCCATCCCCAAAACAGGAGGTAAAAACTATCTGCCGCAACGGATGTTTTCGTTTTGGTGATCATGGTCCGGATCAGCTGCAAACTTTCTTCCGGGGTAAAATCGTTTGTATTTTCCATAGCGGTAGTTTTTGTCCAGTTAATCTGTTTGCTTTTTTTTATGAGTAGTATATTTTCTAACAAAATAAGTGATCAATACACTACCTACCAGGGTTGGTGCCAGCCAGAGTACCCAGTTGGGTTGAAATTTTACATTTACGACCAGGAAAGCAGTATACGATGCAATCATTGCGCCCATCATCCGAATAATATGGTTACGCATCCAGGAAGCTTTAACAG
>CAIWKU010000025.1 GCA_903913355.1 uncultured Bacteroidota bacterium
CAAAAAGGAGGTGCGATTGTACAAACCGCATTCAAACCCTTCAGTATCCAGATTGATGGAAAAGCAAAAAGTTTTGGATATGGTACGGTGGTGATTCCTGTACAGAGACAAATTCTTTCTGCTGATTCGCTGTATCGATTAATTAAGAACACCAGCAAATTTTCTGAATTGACTATTTACTCAGCACAGACTGCGTTAAGTTCAGAAGGAATAGATTTGGGTAGCAGCCTGGTACAAACCATTCCACAAGTGAAAGCAGCTATGCTGATTGGTACAGGAGTTGCCGCCAGCGAAGCGGGTGAAGTATGGCATTTGCTGGATGAACGTTTACAATTACCCATCACCAAAATTGACCTGCTTACATTGGGCAGGGTTAAACTAGACAGGTATAATACCCTTGTTATGGTATCTGGTAATTATGGATTGATTGATAAAGTTACTACCGACAGAATCAAAGCATGGGTGCAGAATGGCGGTACATTGGTTACCCTGAAAACCGGAACAGAATGGGCCATTAAACAGGGAATGAGTAAAGAAAAAATCATTCCGATAACCGATTCCGCCAAAGCAGGCTTAACTACCAGAATCAATTTTGATATGGCTGCTGACAATGAAGGGTCAAAAAGTTTGGGTGGTTCTATTTTTCAGGTTGACCTTGACACAACCCATCCGGTAGGGTTCGGATTCACTAACAGAAAAATATCTGTTTATAGAAACGGACAAACTTACCTGGCCCCCAGTACCAACCCATACAGTACGGTGGCCCAATACACAGATACTCCTTTGATTGGTGGTTACCTCCATCCCTTATCGGCTAAAAAAATCAAGAATTCTGCGGCGATTGTTGTGGCACAGGAAGGAGAAGGAAGGATTATTATGTTTACCGATGATCCCAATTTCAGAGGTGCCTGGTATGGAACCAATAAATTGTTTTTGAATGCTTTGTTCTTTGGTGGACTGATCAATGTTCCCAGAGTAAATTAGACATCTGGTCAGTGAATGCATACCTTCCATTTGAATACACTGGTTTTTATATAGGCTTTACTTGTTTGCCATACAGGAAGTATTGATTTATCTCTGTACACTTTAACTAATTCTATGCTTAAGAAAATCGCATTATTATTATCTGCAGTGATGGTTATTCTCATTGCAATTGTTCTTGTAAAAACCATTCAATTCAGCAAACCCATTCCGGTAAAAGAATCCCTGGCAATCCCTGCTTTACCAGATTCAGTGGTTTCGCATATGCAACAGGCTATCCATTTTAAAACCGTAAGCTTTGGCTCCAATCTGCCGATAGATTCCGCAGCTTTCAAAGAATTCTGGCAATTCGTTGGTAAGAGTTATCCATTGGTAACAAAATCATTAACCCAACAATCCTTTAATGAATTCAGTCGGGTATTTAAATGGGAAGGAAAACACCCTGAATTAAAACCCTATGTTTTCATGGCCCATATAGATGTGGTACCTATTGAAAAAGCAACAGAAAAACAATGGACCGTTCCTGCTTTCGGCGGAATACTCAAAAACGATCAGATTTATGGGCGCGGTGCCGCAGATGATAAAGCCTGTGTAATCAGTATACTGGAGACGGTAGAGAAATTATTGAAACAGGGGTTTCAACCCGAAAGGACGATCTACCTGAGTTTTGGACATGATGAAGAAATTGGTGGTCCTCGTGGTGCAGGCACCATTGCCAATTGGTTCAAAGAAAATAAAATTCATCCTGAAGTAGTAATAGATGAAGGTGGTATGATTACCAAAGAGCATTTCCCCGAATTGAAAAGACCCATCGCACTGATTGGGGTTACCGAAAAAGGTTATATGTCATTTTTAGTAAGTGTTCAACTCGAGGGCGGTCATAGTTCTATGCCTGTTCCTGAAACAGCGATCGACATACTTTGCAAGGGACTCGTTAACCTTAGAAAAAAACAAATGCCCTATAAAATATTGCCGCCATTACAGGAAATGCTGCAAAGAGTGGGGCCGGGTCTTTCTTTTGTGCAAAGAATGGCCATAGCCAATCAATGGCTATTCGAACCCATACTGGTAAAAGGTTTGGAAAAAGACAAAGGCACCAATGCCATGTTGCGCACAACCATTGTACCCACTATTTTACAGGCGGGTATTAAAGACAATGTAATACCCGGACTGGCAACCGCAACCGTGAATACCCGGATTCTTCCCGGCCAATCAATAGAAGAAGTAGAAGCATTTATTAAAAAACAAATGAACGATGACCGTATTGTTGTCAAAAGAACCGGACCGGCCAGCGAAGATGGCCCACCTGTTTCCGTTGAAAGTGTAGCCTTTAAAAAAGTAGAAGCTGCCACTTACCAAGTAATGAAAGATGTGATCCCTACCCCATTTGTTATGATTGGCGGTACCGATTCAAAATATTTTCAACCCATTGCTGATGGCGTAATCAAATTCACCCCCGGCATTGACCCCAAAGGTTTTCATGGAGTTGATGAAAGAATCAATAAATCTGATTTGGCAAGGATGATGTTCTTTTATGAGTTGCTGATGAAACATGCAGGGAGATAAGTAATTAATAATTATTAATTGCTTTTAATCAATGATTTCCATTTCCATGTTGGGCAGATGAAGCAATTACGGCAGTGGCAACCAATAAGCCAAGCCCTACCCCGGTACCCCTAGTTCGGGAGACATAAAACTTATCTCCATTAGGTGATTGCATATATCTGAATTCAGAAGGCCTGATAGGCGCTTTTACTATCTCAGTGATATAAAAATGATGCTCCTGAACAAACTCTTTTTGTGCCGAATCAGGAATGCTAAAAGTGAGATAGGTTTTAAATACCAATGGAGATTCGACCTGATTAAATTTGGCTATTTTGATTCTTTCCTGAATGACGCTGTCGTAATTGAAATAGGGCTCTTTCACAAATTTTTCATCGGGTATACTATCAAAGAACTGATCAGTAAGATGAATCGGAACCAAATCAATATAAGTATGCGCTGGAATAAACAATACCTGTTGTGGTATATTAGTATTCACAGTAACAATTCCACGATTAATGCTATTCACCTCTATGGCTCCGGAATAAAGGCTGATGGCTTTATCATTTACAACTAATGAAGATCGTCCCAGATCAAGTTGCAGGCTTTTATTCATCCGATTACTAATCGTAAGATGCAAGGGTCCATAATTACCGTAAAACTGGTATGTGACCTGAAGGCTATCGGCTATATCCGCAAATCCATTCTCCCTTTTGAGAGAAATATCCGGAGTATCCAGTTTCAAATACCGATAAGAAGTACATGAGCTGAGTGTAAGAATCAATGCGAAGGGTAAAAAATATTTCACGTGATTTTTCAATAAATCTATTATTGAAACATCAGCTTATCTGTTAAAAGGGTCTTAATTAACCCTTATTTAGAAAATTATAGCTTAACAACTAATTCAAATCTAGCTGTACAATTCTATCCTCAAATCCTGTACCCGCTTATCTTCCATATACTCATCAAATGTCATTAACCGATCGATGATACCCTTTGGCGTTAACTCGATTACGCGGTTGGCAACGGTTTGGATAAAAGTATGGTCATGAGAAGTAATCAATACCACACCCGGGAAAGTCTGACAGCCTTCATTGAAACTCTGGATACTTTCCAGATCCAGGTGATTGGTAGGTTGATCGAGTATTACGAGATTGGGGTTTTGCAGCATCATCCTGCTTACCATACAACGTACTTTTTCTCCCCCGCTTAATACATTTGTTTTCTTCTGGATATCATCCCCGCTAAATAACATTTTACCCAGGAAGCCGCGGATAAAAGGTTCATCCGCATCGGTAACATGGGCAGGAACAAACTGACGTAACCAATCCATCAGGCTTAATCCTTCCGTAAAAAATTCCTGGTTTTCCTGTGGCAGGTAGGCTTTGGTAATTGTAGTACCCCATTCAAACTTCCCTGTATCGGCCTTCATTTTATCATTGATAATCTCAAAGAAATTCGTAACCGCCAAGGGATCCCTGCTCAGAAAAGCAATCTTTTCTCCTTTATTAATGCTGAAATTTACTTTATCAAACAGTTTTCTTCCATTCACACTCTTACTCAGGTTCTCAACATTCAGAATCTGGTTACCCACTTCACGCAATGGCTGGAAAATAATACCGGGATATTTACGGTTGGAAGGTTCAATCTCTTCAATCACTAATTTTTCCAAAGCTTTCTTCCGGGAAGTTGCCTGTTTGCTCTTAGAAGCATTCGCTGAGAATCGGGCAATGAAATCAAGCAGGTCCTTTCGTTTATCTTCATTCTTTTTATTCTTATCACTGATCTGCCTGCTGATCAATTGTGATGATTCATACCAGAATGTATAGTTACCCGTAAATGTTTTGATTTTGGATCTGTCCACATCCGCCACATGTGTACAAATGGTATCCAGAAAGTGACGATCGTGACTAACCACCAACACGATATTTTCATAATCCGCCAGAAAATTCTCGAGCCAGCCGATGGTTTCTATGTCCAGTCCGTTGGTAGGCTCATCCAATAACAATATATCCGGGTTACCAAAAAGGGCCTGTGCCAATAATACCCTCACTTTAAACGTACTGGGTATATCTTTCATCAGACTCTGGTGCATTTCTTCTTTTACACCCAAACTGCTTAATAAGCTTCCGGCATTGCTTTCTGCCTCGTAACCGCCCATCTCCCCAAATTCTCCTTCCAGTTCCCCTGCTTTCATCCCGTCTTCTTCGGTAAAATCTGCTTTGGCATAAATGGCATC
>CAIWKU010000026.1 GCA_903913355.1 uncultured Bacteroidota bacterium
ATAAGTTACTAGTATAGAATAGCCGAATTACTATACTAAATGTACCAACTTGCCACCGCACGAAAAAATTTAAGAAAAACAGGTAAATGAATTATAACAAAAGGGCTGCCAATCCGTAGTCAGCTACCAGAATCAGGATACAACTTACCACGACTGCGCTGGTACTTGCCCTGCCAATTTCCAATGCCCCGCCTTTTACATTATATCCATAGTAAGCTGAAATACTACTAATAATAAAAGCAAATGTGTAGGATTTATATAAAGCAAAATTGATATTATAAATATTCAGGTTTTTTCGCAGACCCAAATCAAAAATATCTGTTGCCAGTATCCCCGACATGGAACCAGCTACCCGTCCGCCCCAAATACCCAATACAGCAGAAATCACGATCAGGCAGGGTATCACTAATAAAGATGCCAAAATTTTAGGCATGATCAGGTAGCTTTTTGTATTAATACCCATGATCTCCAGGGCATCTATCTGTTCACTGATCCGCATATTACCCAGTTCACTGGCAATCTTACTACCAACTACACCGGCCAATACAATACTCACCACAGTAGGCGATAATTCCAGTATCATACTATCTCTTACAATTTGGGAAATCGTAGATAAGGGCACTAAAGGGCTCACCAATTGATAAGCGGTCTGAACCGTAGTAACAGCCCCTAAAAAAATAGAAATGATTACTACAATTGGCAAAGCACCTACACCAATCTCAACACTCTGGTGCATAAACTCCTTCCAATACATGCGCCAGTTCTCGGGTTTGGTAAACATTCCCTTGAGCATGAGCAAATAGGTACCTAAATGGGTAAAGAATGACATGCTTTGGAGCAATTAACAATTAATAATTAATAATTAACCATGCAATATGGCTAATTATTTTTTTCTCTTTTTGAGCCTTTTCCACCAAGTGCTTTTCTGTACCACTTCATCGGTATTGATCCTGCATTTTAGTTGTGCATCCACCACGGCTACCTGGGCCATATTAATGATACTACGAACCGTACTTCCCAACTGTAAAACGTGCACAGGCTTTTTAAGGCCTAATAATATCGGACCAATCGCATCAGCACCACCTACCTCTTTTAAAAGATTATAGGTTACATTCCCTGAGGTTAGATTGGGGAACATGAGCACGTTTACATCTTTATCTACCAATTCACTAAAAGGATAATTATCTCTCAAAATCTCTTTATTAAAAGCAATACTACCCTGCATTTCTCCATCTACAATCAATGATGGATTCCGCTGTTTCAATAATCTTGTGGCTTCTGCAACCAAACGGGCTTCAGGGGAGTCACTACTTCCGAAATTACTATAGCTTAACATTGCGATCCGGGGAGTAAGATTAAAATTCCTGACTTCTTTGGCAACCATCAAAGTAATATCTGCCAACTCTTCGGCAGTCGGATTAAAGTTTACTGTAGTATCTGCCAGAAATAAAGGGCCTTTTTTGGTAAGTAATAAATACATACCGGCAATTTTTTTCACCCCTTCTTCCGTACCGATAATTTGTAATGCCGGGCGAATCGCTTCAGCATAATTTTTAGTGAGTCCGGATAACATAGCATCCGCATCACCAGTTTCCACCATCATACAACCAAAATGATTGCGATCAGTCATAATCTTCCTGCTCTCATATTGGTTAACTCCCCTTCGTTGTCTTTTCTTGAAGAACAATTCTCCATAAAAATCCCGCTTATCCTCCATCTCATCACTTTTCGGATCGATGATAGGAATATCAGACAGGTCAATATTATTTTCTTCCGCAATCCGATTAATTTTAACAGGATTTCCCAAAAGTATCGGATAAGCAATACCATCATCATATAAAATACTAGCTGCTTTCAATATTTTCTGATTATCTGCTTCTGCAAATACCAAACGCTTCGGATCTCTGCGCGCTTTGTTTCCAATAGCACGTATCAACTGATTGTCTAGTCCCAAGCGTTTGTTCAATTCCAAAGCATACCCTTCCCAATTGGTAATCTGTTTTTGTGCAACACCAGATTCAACAGCCGCTTTCGCTACGGCTGGTGCAACGGTTGCCAATAATCTTGGGTCTAAGGGTTTCGGAATAATATATTCAGGACCAAATGACATATTATTCTGGTTATATGCCATGTTCACAATATCCGGCACAGGCGACTTAGCCAGGTCGGCCAATGCTTTTACAGCAGCCAGTTTCATGGCCTCATTAATCTGTTTGGCACGTACATCCAATGCACCACGAAATATATAGGGGAAGCCCAATACATTATTTACCTGGTTAGGATAATCAGATCTTCCGGTAGCCATGATAATATCCTTTCTCACCGCAATAGCATCTTCATAACTGATTTCAGGATCAGGGTTGGCCATCGCAAAAACGATTGGATTTTTGGCCATACTTTTTACCATGTCCGGAGTAATCACATTACCCACACTAAGGCCTAAAAATACATCCGCATCTTTCATGGCTTTATCCAGGGTCCAATCACTCTTACTAACAGCGAATTTTTTTCTTATCTCACCCAAATCCGTTCTATCCTTATGCAATACACCATCTTTATCGAACAGAATAAAATTTTCGTATTTAGCACCGAGCGCCACATATAATTGAATACAAGCCATCGCTGCCGCCCCGGCACCATTGATCACAAAACTTACTTTTTCTATTTTTTTCTTCTGCAATTCCAGCGCATTCAATAAAGCAGCACTGCTGATAATCGCTGTTCCATGCTGGTCATCATGCATTACCGGAATATTCATTTGCTCGCGTAACTGTTGTTCGATATAAAAACATTCCGGTGCTTTAATATCTTCCAGATTAATCCCTCCAAATGTTGGTTCGAGCGATTTTACAATCTGCACAAATTTTTCAGGGTCTTTTTCATTGATCTCAATATCAAATACGTCTATATCAGCAAATATTTTGAATAATACACCCTTCCCTTCCATTACGGGTTTGCTTGCTTCGGGGCCAATATCACCCAGGCCTAGTACGGCAGTGCCATTGGTGATTACTGCAACCAGGTTTCCTTTGGCGGTATATTTATAAACGTCTTCCGGATTTTTGGCAATTTCTTTACAGGGTTCGGCAACACCCGGACTATACGCAAGCGAGAGATCTCTTTGTGTTTTGGCTTCTTTGGTGGGTACAACTTCAATTTTGCCAGGTCTTCCGCTGGAATGGTATTCCAATGCCTGTTCTTTACGTAAATCAATATGTTTAGCCATAACTATTTTTTTGTTCCAACTGTTGAACTTGAATCAGCAGTTGTTGCGTCGCACACTTCAGCTTTCAATCCTTATTGGGCTTTTTGAAAACCGCGACAATAAACATACATAACATTTTTCAGGCTTTTATCAGCTAACCCGATAAAACCATGTAAAAATAGGCTTTATTAAACAGATGCTTTTGCGCCCAGCCAGGCCATCATACCTATGCCTGTTTCTATCGCTCTTTCATCTATATCAAACCTGGGCGTATGCACATTATGTACAATACCCTTCGTTTCATTTCTAACCCCGATCCGGTAAAAACAACCCGGTATTACCTGTGTGTAATACCCAAAATCTTCCGCACCCATTCTCATTTCCGTTTCAAGTACATTTTCCTTACCCATATAGGTATCCGCTAATTGCCAGCCGGTTTCAGTCAATGCAGGATCATTGTCTACAGTAGGGTAGCCAATATCAATATGCAGATCCAATTCGGCTCCCATTCCTTCTACCAATCCTTTTGCCATTTTGGTGATCAACTCATGTGCTTTATATCGCCAGCCCTCATCCATAGCCCTAAAAGTACCCATCAGTTTTACCTCACTGGGTATTACATTGGTGGTATGCCCGCCCTGTATAGAACAGATCGATAATACTGAGGGAGAGGTTGGGTTATTATTTCTCGATATGATCTGCTGTAAACTTACAATCAGATGCGAAGCGATTAATACTGTATCGGCCGTTAAATGGGGAGCGGCGGCATGCCCACCCTTACTACGAATGGTTATATAGATTTCATCAGCACTGGCCATTACCCTTCCTTTTCGAAAACTCAATTTACCCAGGTCCAGACCGGGATGCACGTGTAATCCAAAAATGCCCTGTGGCCTGGGGTTTTCGAGCACCCCTTCTTTAATCAGGTAACTGGCACCTCCCGGGTTACGCTCCTCGCCCGGTTGAAAAATCAATTTGATTGTCCCTTCCCATTGATCTTTTAATTCATGCAATATCTTAGAAGCACCCAATAAAATGGAAGTATGCACATCATGTCCGCAAGCGTGCATAATACCTGGATTGAGAGAACGATAAGCCACATCATTTTCTTCCTCAATGGGTAAAGCATCCATATCAGCCCTTAAGGCAATTATCCTGGAACCCGGGTTCTTCCCGTAAATAATACCTACAACACCGGTAGTAGCTTTGATTTCATATGGGATTCCAAATGATGCCAGCTTTGCCTGCACAAACTTGCTGGTTTCAAATTCTTTGTAACTCAATTCAGGATTTGCATGTAAATGCCTGCGAATTGAGATAAATTCATCAGCATATTTATGCGCAAGGTCTTTTATGGTTTTTTCTAACATATCCGATTATTGTGATAAAATATCTTCCCCTTCTTTGGGTGTATATTCAATTCCATCTTCAACAATGTAAACACCTTGAGGAAATAGTTTATTTAGCTGAGCTTTAAATTTTTCAGCTTCCTCTTTTTTCAAATAATTACCAATCCGAACTTTAAAATTTGGCGACTGGTAGACGATATAGGTTTTCTGATCTGGAAATTTCGATAACAGATCTGCTTTGATCCGAAAAGCATCCTCCCGATTGCTTGTACTGATTACCTGTATACGAAATCCTTTATACAAACCACTTGGTGTAAGCATAGCCATTCGCTTATTTACCAATACCTGTTTGCCCGTTAATATATCCAGGCGGGCATCTTTCACAACAATGATCGTATCAGCCGCATTTGCGGAAAATACAAAAGCGATAAAAGCCATCAGCATTACTATCTTTCCTTTCCTGATCATGATACGATTTTTCGGTAATTTCTCCCTGATTCTTTCCAATGGCAACAATAAAAAGGAGTTTACTTGGCCTTCGCAAAGGTAAGATACGAAAGACAGGGATATGAAAAAGGGAGTGTTTCTTTTATTAATAATCCGTTTCCCCGGCAGGCGCGCCCTGCAGAATGGCTACCCCGGCACTACAACCCAAACGGGTGGCTCCGGCATCTATCAACTGTTTGGCAAAAGCATAATCACGAATTCCGCCGGAGGCTTTGATTTGTACATGGGCAGGTAAATGAAGCCTGAAAAGGGAAACAGCCTCAACACTTGCTCCTTTTTCCGCATAACCGGTTGAAGTCTTTAAATAATCTATACCGGCCAGTCCATATATTTCGCAGCACTTAATAATTTCTTCATCAGTTAATATCCCACTTTCAATAATGATCTTTACTACTTTCCCATTTGAGCGGATAATAGGCATGATATGATTGATTTCATTAGCCAGGTACAGCCAGTCATTATTTTTAATTGCAGAAATATTGATCACCACATCCAGTTCATCTACTCCATCTACAATTGCCAGCAGTATCTCTGCAATCTTAGCTTCCACTGCAGAATATCCAAAAGGAAACCCAATTACGGTTGCAATTTTTACAGAAGACCCGACTAATAATTCCTTCGCTTTCTTAACAAAATTTGGTGGAACACAAACCGCTGCAAATGAATATTCCTTTGCCTCCGAACACAATTTTTCTATATCACTCATAAGCGTAGTGGGCTTAAGGATAGTGTGGTCTATATAGCTATTTAATTTCATCAGCAGAAGGATGTATAATTAACAATTTGCAAATTTAGGCAGATTATTGGGTTGATTGGAGGTATTTAGGATGAAGGTCAGGATTTTTATTATTTCTGTACAGTCGTTTAGTATAGAATCAGCTAATTTTTTGTCTAACACATCGCTATCCTTTAGCAACAATAGCCAATACCTGTTATCGCGGGCTTCTTTATAGGAAATACTAAGTTTTGCTTTGAAATCTTTTCTGGAATATCCACCTATTGCCTCTTACACATTTGCTCCAATCGAATTGCCTGACCGCAACACCTGTGAAGCTAAGGGCTGAACAACGGATTACTTCAGTAAATAAATATACATTTTTACAATCCGAATAGCAAACGAATAGCTCTTTGTCACCACTAGATTATTCTGCTTCATAAAAAAAGGCATTTGCTCAATCTAGCAAATGCCTTTTAAAAAAATTATCGTACTAATTAATCCACTAATTATTAATTGCTTTTATGCCTCTTTCCCATGACAAGCCTTATACTTCTTTCCGCTTCCACAAGGACAAGGATCATTTCTTCCGATCTTAGGACCAACGCTTATGGGTTGTTGTTTTACTGGCGTTGGATCATAATAATCATTTTCGGTTGGTGGTGCATCTATATCTTCTTTAGAAGTACTCATGCGACTCATATCTGTTTTTTTCTGTCTGCCTTCTTGTAATTCATCTCCATCATTCAAAGGAATCCCTGCATGAGAAAGGAATTGAACAATATCTCGATTGACTTCACCGTCCATTTTTTTGAACAGTTCAAAAGCTTCCATCTTATAGATTACCAGCGGATCTTTCTGTTCGTAAGTAGCGGTTTGCACACTTTGCTTCAGATCGTCCATAGACCGAAGATGTTCTTTCCAGGCATCATCTATAAAACCAAGGGTAACCGTTCTTTCCAAAGAGTTCAGCAGTTCAGCACCTTTTGTTTCTAAGGTTTTGTTCATATTGGCTAACACCTGAACAGATCTGCGTCCATCGGTAAATGGAACAATCACATTTTCGATATGATTGCCTTGTTGCAATTTGATATTTTTGAAAACAGGCATTGACTGGTTCATCAGTTCCTGTTTTTTATGTTCGTAACTATTCGCAGCTTCTGTATATAATTTTTCAGCCAGTTGCTGTTCAGATAACCTGTTTAGTTCTTCCGGGGTAATTGTGGAGTCAATTCCAAAATTCACAATTACTGCCAGCCGGAATCCTTCATGATCATTTTGTTCTTTAAAGGAGGCAACCAGTTCTTCTGCTACAGAATAAAATGCATTATCCAGATCAAGTGCTAGTCTTTCTCCAAACAAAGCATGGTTACGTTTACTATAAATAACCGTACGTTGCTTATTCATTACATCATCATATTCCAACAAACGTTTCCGGATGCCAAAGTTGTTTTCTTCTACCTTCTTTTGGGCGCGTTCAATAGATTTGGTGATCATGCTATGTTGAATCACCTCACCTTCTTTATAGCCTGCAAAATCCATTACTTTGGCAATACGTTCGCTTCCAAACATCCGCATCAGATCATCTTCTAATGAAACAAAAAACAAAGAAGATCCCGGATCACCTTGGCGACCTGCACGTCCTCTTAACTGTCTGTCTACCCTTCTTGATTCATGACGCTCCGTACCTAGTATGGCGAGTCCCCCAGCTTCTTTCACCCCAGGTCCGAGTTTAATATCCGTACCCCTACCCGCCATATTGGTGGCAATCGTAACGGAACCGGCAAAACCGGCTTCGGCTACAATCTGTGCTTCACGGGCGTGTTGTTTTGCATTCAATACATTATGCGGAATCTGTTTCTGCCGAAGCATACGACTTAGTAATTCACTCACTTCTACCGAAGTAGTACCTACGAGTGCCGGCCGACCTGCTTCAATCAGTTTTGCGATCTCATCAATCACAGCACCAAATTTTTCACGCTTGGTTTTATATACCAAATCCTGATCGTCCTTACGAATCGCCTGAACATTCGTGGGAATGGTAACCACATCCAATTTATAGATATCCCATAATTCGGCAGCTTCTGTTTCCGCAGTACCCGTCATACCCGCCAGCTTATGGTACATCCTGAAATAGTTTTGTAAAGTAACCGTCGCATAGGTTTGCGTTGCAGCTTCGATCTTTACGTTTTCTTTTGCCTCAATCGCCTGGTGTAAACCATCAGAATAACGGCGACCATCAAGAATACGACCGGTTTGTTCATCTACAATCTTAACACCTCCATCCATTACCACATATTCAACATCTTTATCAAACAGGGTATACGCTTTTAATAGCTGTTGTACGGTATGAATACGATCTGCTTTCACAGAGTATTCGTTGATAATGGCTTCTTTTTTGTGTAATTTCTCCTCACTAGTTAAAGAAGTATCATTATCAGCTGCTGCCAAAGAAAGACTGATATCCGGTAAAATAAAGAAATTAGGATCTTCTCCGGACCGGGTAATCAGTTGAATCCCTTTATCGGTTAATTCAACTGAATTATTTTTTTCATCAATATAAAAATAGAGTTCTTCATCCGCCTTGGGCATTTCCCTGGATTGATCAGCCAGATAATAATTTTCCGCTTTTTGCAATTTAACCCGCATACCTGGTTCACTCAGATATTTGATGAGGGCATTGTTTTTTGGTAATCCTCTGTGTGCACGGAAAAGGGCAAGTCCACCATCTTTCGGATCATCATTTCCTTCTCCAATTTTTTTCTTGGCCTCATTTAAAAATTGGTTAGCCGCTCTTTTTTGTGCTTCTACCAATTTCTCAATACGGGGTTTCAATTCAAAAAATTGCTGTTCACCGGTTACATGTCCGATTGGGCCTGAAATAATCAAAGGTGTTCTGGCATCATCAATCAAAACGGAATCCACTTCATCCACCATAGCAAAATGGTGTTTGCGTTGCACCATTTCTTCCGGTGTGTGTACCATATTATCACGTAGGTAATCAAAACCAAATTCATTATTGGTTCCATAGGTAATATCCGCCAAATAAGCATTACGTCTAGCTTCTGTATTGGGTTCATGTTTATCAATACAGTCAACCCGTAACCCCAGCCATTCAAAAATGGTTCCGTTCCATTCACTATCTCTGCGGGCCAGGTAATCATTTACTGTTACAATATGTACCCCCTCCCCTGCCAAAGCATTTAAATAAGCAGGTAAGGTAGATACCAGGGTTTTACCTTCCCCGGTTGCCATTTCGGCAATTTTACCCTGGTGTAAAACGCTACCACCAATCAGCTGCACATCATAATGCACCATATTCCAGGTAACTTTTCCGCCACCGGCTGTCCATGTATTTTTGAAAGTAGCTTTAGTTCCAGCAATACTTACATAATCCTTTTTAACGCTTAATTCCCTGTCCAGATCCGTAGCTTCTGATACGATCTCTGTATTTTCTGTAAACCTGCGTGCGGTTTCCTTAACAACGGCAAAAGCCTCCGGCTGAATTTCCGCCAATGCTTCTTCTATTTTTTTATCACGGTCCTTTTTCAGCTTATCCACTTCCTGGTAAATAGCATCCCTTCCGTGAATGTCATTCAGCGGCAAAGCTTCTGCCGCTTCTTTCTTTCCGGCAATGATAGCATCAATTTCGGAGAGATGTGCCTGTATCCTTTGTTTGAATTCAACGGTTTTGTTCCGCAATTCATCGTTGGTTAATGACTGGTATTGTAGAAAAAACTGGTTGGCTTTCTGAACAATGGGCATTAATTGCTGCACATCTTTCTCACTTTTGCTTCCCCCGAATAACTTAGAAATGAACTTCAACATATAGCTTGAACGGTTGTATGAAAAAATTTTAACAGTCAAAAAGAGTGCAGAAAAGATTTTTGAGCCAATTTGGCACCCTTGTTGAGAGCCGGCAAAGGTAAAGAATTTGAAGGCAAGGGAAACCTCTATTCAAAATCATATCATCTTTATCAATTACTTAACTTATTTCCATGCAGCCATTTAGCAAATACCTATGCTTTGTATTACTGTTTGTTTCCCTGAAAAGCTTTGCCCAGAAAGAGATCCAGGATTCCATTGCCAGTGAAAGATTGCGCCTGAACCAAACTCACTTATATGTTCTGGGAGCCTGGGCAACCGCCAATATTGTGCAGGGAAGCATTTCTGCCAGCAATACCACAGGCAAAGAACATTATGTACACCAGATGAACGCCTATTGGAATACCGTAAACCTGGCAATTGCCGGGGCTGGACTTTATATGGTAAAAAAGCAAATGGCCCGGCATTTTGGACTGGCCGATAACCTGCGGGAACAGGCCAAAATCGAAAAACTGTTTTTATTCAACACGGGATTGGATGCGGCTTATATCATGACCGGCCTATACCTGAAAGAAAGAGGAACCCGTGTCAATAGCGAACAATCGCAGGGATATGGCACCAGTTTATTGATTCAGGGCGGGTTTTTACTGGTTTTGGATATGATACAATACAGTGCCCATCGAAAAAATGGGAAACTACTGGACCAAACCCTCAGCAACTGGCAACTGGGCAGTACACAGAACGGGTTGGGGTTGAGTTATCGGATAAAATAATTGAGGCAGTTTGCTGTTGGCTTTTGGCGGTTTGCTATTGGCTTTTAGTGATTTGTGATTAAACCTGGATCTATTTTCTTTTTGGAAAATTGGATAATTACTAGAACCAAGGGCCAATAGCTAACAGCCAACCTAAAATTCTCCCCATTTTTAGCCAAAATAGTGGAATTTCAGGGCGATTCTGTTACTTTTGCAGCCCAAAGAAAAGATGTGAAGGGAACTAGTGTTGCGGATTGTAAAATTTGAAACTTAGAGAATTATGGCAGGACAGTTAAAAGAGGTAAGAAACCGTATCAAAAGTGTTCAGAGTACACAGCAGATCACCAAAGCCATGAAAATGGTGAGTGCGGCCAAATTACGTCGTGCACAGGAATCCATTACCCAAATGAGACCCTATGCACAGAAATTACAGGAAATGCTCAGCAATATCGTCAGCAGCATTGATGGCGGAATGAGTCTGAAACTGGCCGAAGAAAGAGTTGTAGAGAAAGTATTGTTGATTGTGATTACCAGCGACCGCGGACTTTGCGGAGGATATAATGCCAATATTATTAAACTGGCGAAAAGCACAATAGCAGAAAAATACCCTTCTCAACTCAAAAAAGGCAAAGTAACTATCTGGAATATTGGCAAAAAAGGATGGGAAGCCATGACAAAAGCAGGTTATACAACGGATGCCGCTTTTAAAGATATATACCTCAATCTTAGTTTCGAAAACGTTCAGGCTGCTGCCCAGGCTGCTATGAAAGCTTTTGAAAACAAGGAATTTGATGCTGTGGAACTGGTTTACAGAGAATTTAAAAATGCGGCCACCCAAAGATTTGCGGCAGAACCTTTTCTGCCTATACCCAAAGTGCCCAAAAAAGCCGGTAACAAAAAATCAGATTTTATTTTTGAGCCTGCCAAAGAAGAACTGATCGCAGAATTAATGCCCAAAATACTGAATACCCAATTATACAAAGCCGTTTTAGATGGCAATGCCAGCGAACATGGTGCCCGAATGACTGCAATGGATAAGGCCAGTGAAAACGCCAACGAATTACTCAAATCATTAAAGATCAGTTATAACCGCGCAAGACAAGCCGCCATCACCACCGAATTAACGGAAATCGTTAGTGGCGCCGCTGCCCTGCAAGGATAGGATTGCATAATTAATAATTAATAATTAATCATTAACAATTGTCTGGTAAGACGCTGATTGTAAAAATTAATTAATAATTATTAATTGCTAATTATTAATTACTAATTGTTTTGCCCTCATGGAACTTAGCCAGATCATACCCCATATTGAAGTACTTATTTTTGCGAGCGAGAAGCCGCTGACTTCATTGGATATTGTTGAATTGATCAATAATACATTTGGGTTCCTGGAAGAAAGGACAACACTTGATCAGGTAGAAAGCGCCCTGGAAGGGATTCGCGAGAAATATGATTCTGAATTTTATCCATTTGAAGTAAAACAGAGTGGCGGAGGATGGCAGTTTCTGACTAAGCCCAGCTACCATGCTACCATCGCACAATTGAACGGTGATAAATTCCTGAAACGCTTATCGAATGCGGCTTTGGAAACACTGGCTATCATTGCGTATAAACAACCGATTACGAAAGGGGAAATTGAATCTATCCGTGGAGTGAACAGCGATTATAGTATCCAGAAATTATTGGAAAAAGAATTGATCCTGATCAGCGGTCGCAATGAGAACATGCCAGGCAAACCTTTGGTATATGCCACTTCACGCAATTTCATGGATTATTTTGGGATCAATACCCCAGCCGATCTGCCAAAGATCAGGGAAGTGCTGGCCGACCAGATTGTAGAAGGCACCATCATCAAACCAGAAGATTTTACAGATGCACCGGTAGCTTCTGAAATAGCGGAAGAAACAGAGAAGGAAGACAGTACCGTAGCAGTGATTTCTGACTTAACCGTGAATGAAGAAGGAGAACTCATTATTAAAGATGAAGAAGAAACGGCCGGAGAAGAACCTTCAAAAGAAGATAGTCCTGAATAGCTTCCTTCCCCCGAGATCCAAATAAAGCCTGCTCTCAAACCCTGTTGCTACAGTGGTGACTTTAAAAACTTATGATTATTGTCAATGGTTTGATAAACTTATCCCTTAGTTGATATGCGGAAAGGCCCAAGACAATTATCTTCGCAACATGTCACAATCTCTATCTACCGAACAGTTACGCAGTATTGCAGATGAATACGGCACTCCTTTGTATGTGTATCATGCTGAAAAAATCACTGAACAGTACACACGATTACAAAAAGCTTTCGAAAAAAGCAGCACTCGTTTTTTTTATGCCAGTAAAGCATTAACGAATATTAATATCCTCAGGCATATTCTTTCGCTGGGCTGTAATATTGACTGTAGTTCTATCAACGAAGTGCATCTGGCAGTAAAAGCGGGATTTGCTCCCAAGAATATCCTATACACCAGTAATGGCATTGCTTTCAGCGAAATTGAAGAAGCGGTTTCTCTCGGAGTAAACATTAATATCGACAGTTTATCCAATCTCGAAAAATTTGGAAAAAAATATGGTCACTCCTATCCAGTGGGTATTCGTTTACGTCCGAATATTATGGCGGGTGGTAATCTAAAAATATCTACCGGTCACGAGAAAAGTAAATTCGGCATTCCAATTGAGCAGCTGGATTCGATACTTAGTTTGGTAAAACAAGAAAACCTATTTATCGCCGGTCTGCATGTTCATACCGGAAGTGAGATCAAAGATGTATCGGTTTTTATGCAGGTAGCCGATATCTTTTCTGAACTGGTTCCCCATTTCCCCGAAGCATGTTTTCTTGACTTGGGTGGCGGATTCAAAGTACCCTATAAAGAAGATGAAACAGGAACCGATGTTCCTTTTCTGGGAGAAAAAGTTGGTGAATTTGTGAATGGTTTGAAACAAAAACTTTCTCGCGATTTTGAAGTATGGTTCGAACCAGGAAAATTCATTGTAAGTGAATGTGGTTATTTTATCACTCAGGTAAATGTGCTAAAACAAAGCGGTACGATTCAATTTGCAGGAGTAAACAGCGGGTTTAATCATTTGATCCGACCCATGTTTTACGAAGCCTATCATCGTATCAAAAATATCAGTAATCCTGATGCTCCCTTACAACATTATTCAATAGTAGGTAATATCTGCGAAACAGATACGTTTGCCTGGAACAGGGAATTGAATGAAATACGGGAAGGAGATTACCTTGTTTTCTATAATGCCGGTGCCTATGGTTATGAAATGGCCAGCAACTATAACGCCCGTTTTAAACCGGCACAGGTATTGGTGATGAATGAGAAAGCACAATTGATCAGCAGAAGAGATGTTTTTGAGGATTTGCTTAGGAATCAGATTGAAGTGTTATAGGGTAAGTTGCGAGTTAGGGGAATAAACACCCGAGGAAAAGGGTTTATATTGCAGTACGATGATTGAAATAAAGAATATACATAAACAGTTTGGCGACCAGGTAATACTGGATGGCATTAGTGCGGTAATGCAGGCAGGTAAGTGTAATCTGATCATTGGAACCAGTGGTAGTGGTAAAACGGTTTTGACTAAATGTATGGTAGGGTTGTTTACGCCCGATTCCGGGTCGATTATGTATGACGGGGTGGATATGCTGGCTATGGAAAATGACCAGCGTAAACTATTGCGGCAACAGATTGGGATGTTGTTTCAGGGTACCGCCCTTTTTGATTCGATGACGGTTGAGCAGAATATCATGTTTCCACTGAATATGTTTACGAATTGGACCCTGGGTGAAAAAAAGAAAAGAGCCGATGAAGTGCTGGATCGGGTAAACTTGAAAGATGCCCATAAAAGATATCCTTCCGAGATCAGTGGTGGTATGAAGAAAAGAGTGGGTATTGCCAGATCAATCGTTTTAAATCCCAAATACCTTTTTTGTGATGAACCCAATTCTGGCCTTGATCCCCAAACATCACTGGTGATTGATAAACTGATCAAAGAAATTACCCTCGAATTTAAAATCACTACCATCGTGGTTACCCATGATATGAATAGTGTGATGGAAATAGGAGATCATATTGTATATCTGCACCAGGGGCATAAACAATGGGAAGGAAACAATAAAGAGATCATTTTCAGTAAAGATGAATTATTGAATAATTTCATTTTCGCATCCCAGTTCTTAAAAGATGCCAAGCATATGCGAATGATTGAAGCCAATGAAAACAAGGCCGTCTAGTTTCTTATAATAAATCAGTTGTATGAAATATATATCTTTTTTGCTGCTCCTGATGTTTACCGGAACAATTTCCGCACAAGTTCAGGATACTGTTCCTCCTTATAAAAAAGACTTGCATATTCCCGCTTTCAGCATTATTCAGGGCGATAGTTCTGTATTTAGCAAAGCACAATTACCCAAAAATTATGATTTTACCGTAATCATTTATTTTTCGCCAGATTGCGGACATTGCCAATACACTACAAAAGAACTGTTGGCACATATGGATAGTCTTAAAAATGTATTCTTTGTATTTGTTGCCTATAAACCTCTTCCTATAATCAGTGAGTTTTATCATCATTATCACCTGGAAGAATACCCAAATATCCGCATGGGGAATGATCCCAAATATTATGTTCCCAGCTTTTTCAGGGTACAGGCTACCCCTTTTGTAGCTGTATATGATAAAAACGGCAGTCTGGTAAAAGTATTCGACCCGCCTAACCATCCCGTTATGGAGGTGCCAGAACTGGTATCATTGGTGAATGGGAGATTTATTTTAAAGATGTAGACAGTTGGTGAAAGACACATAAGAGCTGGCAGGCTATATTGTTTAATTGTTAAATGGCAGTGAAGCCTCTTTATCTACATCCCCAGTCCAAAAAGAATTCGTCTTTATCGTTTTTACCAAGCCGCCAAACCCTAACTTTGCACCGACAAAAATTTATCATTTTTAAATAGTCTTTTATGAAAGTAACTGTTGTAGGTGCCGGTGCCGTGGGTGCTACCTGTGCCGATAATATTGCCCGTGCGCAATTGGCAGATGAGTTGGTAGTACTCGATATTAAAGAAGGTTTTGCTGAAGGTAAGGCACAGGATATGATGCAGACCGCTGCTTTGCTGGGTTTTGATACCCGTATCACAGGCAGTACCAATGATTATTCCAAAACCGCTAATTCCAATGTAGTAGTGATCACTTCCGGATTACCGCGTAAACCCGGTATGACCCGCGAAGAACTGATCGGCACCAATGCGGGTATCGTAAAAGGCGTTACTGAAAATATCTTGAAATATTCTCCTGATGCGATTATTATCGTTATCAGTAACCCGATGGATACCATGACCTATCTGGCACTGCAATCTACCGGCTTACCAAAAAACAGAATTATTGGTATGGGTGGCACTTTAGACAGCGCCCGTTTTAAATACCAACTCAGTCAACACCTGGGTTGCAGTCCAGCCGATCTGAACGCAGTAGTAGTTGGTGGACATGGCGATACTACCATGATCCCTCTGATCCGTTTGGCTACCTGGAACAGCGTTCCCGTTACTAAATTCTTAACCGAAGAGCAACAAAAACAAATCATTGCTGATACCATGGTAGGCGGTGCTACCTTAACCAAATTATTGGGTACTTCTGCCTGGTATGCTCCCGGTGCTGCCGGTGCTGCCTTGGTGGAAAGCATTGTGCGGGATGAGAAAAAATTATTTACCTGCTGTGTAAGTCTGGACGGTGAATACGGACAAAAAGATATCTGCCTTGGCGTTCCGGTTACCATTGGTAAAAATGGCTGGGAAAAGATTCTTGATTTTGGATTGAATGCAGAAGAGCAGGCAGCTTTCAATAAGAGTGCTGATGCAGTGAGAAGTATGAATGATGTGTTGAAAACATTGTAAAATTTATTTCAATTAATAAAAAAGTCCCCCTTAGTAAGGGGGACTTTTTTATTAATACTGAGTGTTAGATTGATAGATAAGAAGCAAATATTTATAAATAGGTTTTGACCATCCCCATAATAGTTTCAATATTCTGCAACTCCATACACTTAAAATGTCCCTTCGGGCATTTATCATATCCAATTTTGCTACAGGGCCTGCAACTCAAATTACTTACTTCAGATCGATCATTCTTAATGGCTTCCTTTCCATAATAAGGCGTCATTCCAAAAGCAGGAATGGTATTGCCCCAAATACTGATGATTGGTTTTTTAAAGGCAGCAGCCATATGCATGAGTCCGGTATCATTACTGATGACCAGTTTCGCTTTTTGGATTAGGTGGGCGCTTTCATTCAAGCTAAATTTACCGCAGGAATTATACACTTTAATATCATCCACCGAAGCAATCTCATCCCCCGCTTTTCTGTCTTCTGGTCCGCCAAGCAATACAATGGGATATTTAATATGGGTGCATAATTCCTGTAGTTTATGTACTGGTAATTTTTTAGTATTTAATGCGGCGCCAATTACTATACCCACAAAACCAAATACATGCGAAAGTGGAAGGTCCTTTTCAGTTACTTTGTCTTTTTCGGGAAAAAAATAATCCAATCCTTTTCCGTCATTTACCACATTCAATTTTGACAATGTTGCCATATACCTGTCAACAATATGTATATCAGGCAGCCGATTGATTTTCAAAGCAGTTAATAACCATTTCTGAATATTGAGTTTATCAAAAGAATATGCCTGAACATTTTTCAATGCCTGCTTAATTCGAAAAGTTCTGAGGTTATGATGCAGATCTATGATATAATCGTATTCTTCAAATTGTAACTGATGTATCAATAGGTCCCAACTGGTATCCAATACCTGCACTTTATCAATATAGGGATTATGGTTTACCAATCCTGCATAGGAGGTCTTGGTTAGATAATGAATTTTTGAACCAGGAACCTGTTCTTTGATACAGCGAACAACCGGTGAAGTAAGCACGATATCACCGATAGAGGAAAAACGAATCACGAGAAACTTTATCACCTTATCCTGTGGGAAGGGGCCAGTTTGGTTTTCATTTGCTTGCATGGATTCGGATTTAAGGATATATCCATTCATTCCGTTTCAGGGAATGGTTATGCTAAGGTAGTTCTACATATTTAAGATCTTTGTGAAAAGTTTCTTCCGTAAAATAAAATGCGATCAAAGTGATGGTCATTACCACCGCACCGGTAACCATTCCGCTATTGATCAGCGTCCAGCCCCAGCTTTTCTGAAACAGATCTAAAAATAACATATTGATCAGGGGTAAAGCGCCTCTTACCATATTCGGGATAGTGGTGGCAGCTGTAGCTCGCAGATTGGTTCCAAACTGCTCCGCTCCCATGGTAATAAAAATAGCCCAGAAACCCGTACTAAAGCCAAGCAGAGCACAAATCGTATACATCGAAGCATTGGAATGATTATAGCTGCTGAAGAATAGAACCAGGCAGAGAATACAAAGTATATAATATAAAAGAAGTGCTTTTTTTCTACTCTTAAACCAATGACTTACGAGTCCCACAAACATATCTCCAATAGCTATGGCTGCATAGGCAAACATGATAGATCGTCCTGAGTCGATGGTGGTACTACCAAACATGGCTTTCCCAAACCGATCGCTCTGGTTTACCAATATCCCGATCACGTACCAGGTTGGCAACCCAATCAAAATGGAAGTAATGTATTTTTTAAACCGCTTGCCATTATTAATCAGCATAAAGAAATTACCCTTTACTGCATTCGATTCTTTTACTTCTTTAAACATGCCGGATTCGGCAACACTAACACGCAGTAATAATAAAGCCACACCCAAAGCGCCACCAATAAAATAGCACATACGCCAATCCTGTGTAAACTGGTAGGTAAAATAGGCAAACACGGCACCACTCAATCCAATACCGGCAACCAAAGAAGTGCCTATACCTCTTTTATTCTTAGGCAATAATTCGCTTACAAGGGTAATTCCTGCGCCCAACTCTCCCGCCAGCCCCAATCCCCCTGCAAAACGGCAAATCGCATACTGATCAACTGTATGAATAAAGCCAGTACAAAAATTAGCAATTGAGTATAATATAATAGAGCCGAACAACACACTTAATCTTCCTTTCTTATCCGCCAATACACCCCAGATAATTCCCCCAAGCAATAAACCCAGCATCTGCCAGTTAATAACCCGGGTACTATCTGAAAGCAAACTACCATCGGTAGCCCCTACTCCAATCATACTGGGCTTTTTAACAATCGTAAACAGAAGTAGATCGTAGATATCTACAAAATAACCTAAGGCAGCAACGATTACCGGCAAAGAGAGTACCCCGTATTTTTTTTCAGTCATGGGTGTCAAAAATTACTTATAAACTTAGGGAATATTGAACAGATGAACAAGGAACCGCGAAATAAGTACTGATTAAAATCATGATGGTAAAATCATTCACTGATTTTTTATTATTCTTCCAGATAATCCATATCCCTCCCAAAAGTTTCTTTGGTATGGTAAACAGCTATTAGCGCAATGCTTATGATCACTATACCTGTCATCCATCCACCCGTAATATAACTCCCTGTAAGGTTACGCAATCCTTTATGTAGTAAAATAATCAGCGGCAAAATTCCCCTGACAACATTGGGAATAGAAATAGCAGTGGATGCCCGAAGATTGGTGCCGAATTGTTCGGCAGACATAGTTATATACAACACTGAAAAACCAGCCCCAAAACCCATACAACCACAAAGCAGGTACATTGATTGAACAGATCCATGTCCTCCGGCTTGTAAAAAATAAAGGGTAATAAATACAGATAAAATAGAAATGAAAATATACAATGCTTTTTTTCTGCTTTTCAGGTAATTACTTAACAGACCAGCTGTCATATCACCTATACCAATGGCCACATACTGGTACATGATGGCTTTCCCTGGATCCACTCCTTCGATTCCGAATTCGTGTCCGAATTTATCGGAGAAAGTAATCAGTATTCCAATCACATACCATACGGGAAGACCGATCACTACACCTTTCAGGTATCGAAGTGCCCTGTCTTTATTGGTAAACAGCATCAGGAAGTTTCCTCTTATAACAGATGATTTTTTAACCTGTCCGAATAAACCGCTTTCCATCACATTTGCACGTAATAATAAAAGCAGTAAACCCATTACACCTCCAATATAATAACAGAGACGCCAGTCATGAAATGCCTGGTTTACAAAAAATGCAGTGACTGCACCAAATACACCCACGCTGGCAATAATAGAAGCTGCAATCCCTCTTTTTTCTTTAGGCAGCATTTCATTCACAAGGGTAATACTGGCACCGAGTTCACCAGCCAGACCGATACCAGCCAGAAAACGCATGATGATATATTGAGGAACATTCTGCACCATGCCATTGGCAATATTGGCAAGAGAGTATAAAATGATTGAGCCAAACAATACGCTTAATCTTCCTTTCTTATCCCCCATGATACCCCAGATAATTCCGCCCACCATTAAGCCAATCATTTGTACACTGATGATGAGTTCTCCTTTGGATAGTACCTCGGCAGGGGACAGGCCTATAGATGCAAGACTGGGTTTACGGATGATGGCAAAAAGTAAAAGATCATACACATCTACAAAAAAACCAAGTGCGCCAACAATCACCGGAAGTGAAAAAATGCCATATTCTTTTTGCGATATTTTCATACCGGTTTGCTAACTGTTTTTTTTCTTTTTGCCGAATACCAATTTGGCAATAACCGGTGCAGTGGTAACCAACACAATTCCGAGTACAATTACCTCCAAATGGTCTTTCAGATCAAAACCAAACTGGGAGAGAATCCATTTCTGCAGAAAATGACCGGCGAATAACATGCTGAACACCCAGGCTACACAACCCACCACATTATAAAAAGCAAATTTCTTTTTATCCATATCAACAATACCGGCTACTATAGGAGAAAAAGTTCTGACGATGGGAATAAATCTGGCCACAATGATTGCGCCTGCTCCATGCTTTTCATAAAAATCATGTGCCTGTGTCAGATACCGGTGTTTGAAAAGCAAATTTTCTTTCCAATGAAACATAGTAGGCCCCACCCTTCTTCCAAACCAATACCCAACTGTATTGCCGGCAATCCCGGCAATTGAAATCAGGAATAACAGGATAAAAAGATCAATATATTCATTACCCGTAGGAATGATTTCATTGGCAATATTGCTGGAATATATACCGGCAACGAATAAGAGACTATCGCCTGGTAAAAAGAATCCCGCAAATAGCCCGGTTTCCGCAAATACCACAAACAAAATCAACCATAGCCCGCCATGTTCAATATAAAATTGAGGCTGCAATAGCTGGCTCCAATGAAATGCTGATAATAATATCTGTTCCATAATCAGTTACTTACTCTTTTATAGCCGGTTCAAGGGAATTTTCCCATTTACTTACTACGCTGGTAGCCAATGCATTTCCAAGAACATTCGTAGCAGTTCTGAACATATCGCAAAAATGATCGATAGGCAATATTAATGCAATTCCTTCCGGTGGTATATGAAACATTCCGCAAGTTGCCGTTACAACAACCAGGGACCCTCTGGGTACACCTGCAATCCCTTTACTGGTTAGCATAAGCACTAATAGCATAGTAAGCTGGGTTCCAAAATCAAGATGAATCCCATATGCCTGAGCAATGGCAATGCTGGCAAACGTCATATACATCATACTGCCATCCAGATTAAAAGAATAACCCAAAGGAAGGATGAAAGCTACTATTTTGTCCTTGCAACCAAATTTTTCCAGTTCATCAGTAAGTTTAGGGAAAACAGATTCGCTACTGGTGGTGCTAAAAGCTACGATCATGGGTGGCAATATTCGTTTTAACAACTCTGGAAGTCGTTTACCCAATATAACAAGCCCTACTAATAGCATTACAATCCATAGTACACCAATACCAGTAATAAAATATAAGAGGTATTTTCCATAAAATATAAATACTTCCAGCCCCTTTGTAGCAATCACAGCTGCAATAGCTCCAAATACCCCTATCGGTGCAAAATTCATTACATATCCTACCATTTTTAGGATGATATGTGATACTGCTTCCAAACCTCTGACAACAATTTTAGCTTGTTCTCCCAATATTGCTGTAGCAATTCCAAAGAAAATACTAAATATCACCAATTGTAATATCTCATTATTGGCCATTGCCTCAATCACGCTCTTCGGAAACACATGTTCAATGAATTTTTGGATATTGAATTCCTGTGTTTTCCCAAGCATATCCTTTGCTCCATTAAAATCCGCACTGCTCATATCTATCCCTGCCCCAGGCTGTAACAGGTTCACCAGCAACATTCCGAGTAATAAACTGACAAGAGAGGCTGTTACAAACCATAGCATAGCTTTTCCACCCACCCTGCCTACTGTTTTCAGGTCGCCCAGCTTGGCAATCCCCACCACCAGCGTCGAAAAAACCAGGGGAGCAATAATCATCTGCACCAGCCTGAGAAAAATAGTAGTCAGTAATTTTATATTATTTGAAAAGGAAATTATAAAAGCCGGGGAGGATTTCTCATGAATAATGGCTCCGAGTAATATACCGACTAACATAGCAAGAATAATATATATGGTAAGCCGGTTTGATTTTCTCATATTCACAAATAATTAGTTTCGCAATATAAGATTTCTGCTGATATATGATTTTCTGCCGGCCAATGACCGGATTAGAAAAGTTTTCGGGGTGCAAAAAGAAGAAATGCCTATTTTGCCTAAACTTTAATCAAGAACCCCTAACCAATTGTATTATGAGTTTATTCAGAAAAAAATCACTGGATGGTTTAATGGCACAAGCCGCTGATTCTGAAAAAGGATTGAAGCGTACCCTGGGTGCCGGAAGCCTGATCGCTTTAGGTATCGGAGCTATTATCGGAGCCGGTCTATTTGTTAGAACTGCGGCAGCTGCAGGAGAACATGCCGGACCAGCCGTTACCCTATCATTTATCGTAGCTGCTATCGGCTGTGCTTTTGCCGGATTATGTTATGCTGAGTTTGCTTCTATGATCCCTATTGCAGGTAGTGCCTATACTTATGCCTATGCCACTATGGGAGAACTGGTTGCCTGGATTATTGGCTGGGCTTTGATATTGGAATATGCGCTTGGAGCAGCTACCGTATCCATTGCCTGGAGTGAGTTTTTGAATAAACTGCTCGAACAATACCATCTGGGATCGATACCGTATGAATGGTGTCATTCCCCTTTTGAAAAAGCCCTAGATGCTGCCAATGTGATGCATACGGGTATCATGAATGTTCCGGCTTTATTCATCTTATTGTTATTATCGCTTTTATTGATCAAAGGAACCCAGGAATCTGCTATAGTAAACTCAATTATTGTTTTTATTAAAGTGGCTATTGTGGTTGTTTTCATCGTAGTGGGATGGAAATTTATCAATCCTGTCAATCACAGTCCTTATTTTATACCTGCAGATGCACCACCTGCACTCAAGCCTGACGGATCTTTATATAGTTATACAGATTTTTTCAGGCATGGCTATGGAGGTGTACTTACCGGAGCTGCCATTGTATTCTTTGCCTTTATTGGTTTTGATGCCGTATCCACAGCTGCCCAGGAAGCGAAAAATCCAAAAAGAGATATGCCGATAGGTATTCTTGGTTCTTTGGTGATTTGTACTTTGCTGTATATCCTTTTCTCTTATGTATTAACGGGTGTGGCACCTTATACTGATTTCGTAAAATCTGGTAAAGAAGCGTCAGTTGCCTATGCAATTGAAACCTATATGAAAGACTATGGTTGGCTGGCAAAAGCAGTAACCATTGCTATTCTGGCCGGTTTTTCATCGGTAATATTGGTGATGTTAATGGGACAAAGCCGTGTATTCTATACTATGTCAACAGATGGTTTACTACCTAAAATGTTCTCAGATCTGCATCCGAAATTCAGAACTCCTTATAAATCAAATCTGATCCTATTTCTCTTCGTAGGCGCATTTGCTGCTTTTATACCGGGTAGTGTTGCCGGTGACCTGACCAGTATTGGTACTTTATTTGCCTTTGTGCTGGTTTGTGTGGGTGTTTGGGTGATGAGAAGAAATGATCCGGGAAGGGTTAGACCTTTCAAAACCCCGCTGGTTCCGCTGGTACCTATTTTGGGTATGCTGGTTTGTACTGCCATGATCGTTTCTCTGCCAAAAGAAACCCTGTTAAGTGCCCTTGTTTGGATGATTGTGGGATTGGTTGTTTATTTCGGCTATAGTAAAGCGAACAGTAAACTGAAAGTATGATTGATTCAAATTTTGTAAAACAGTCACGCTGGGTAGCGTGACTGTTTTTTTATATATAAGGTTGGCAACTTAACCTGCTTCCGTTAATTTTGCAGTCCTTTCAATTACTTATCAATATTTAATCGACCAATATGGGACGGATTTTTGAAGTACGTAAAGCTACTATGTTTGCCCGCTGGGACAGGATGGCGAAACAATTTACCCGGATCGGAAAAGAGATCGTGATTGCTGTGAAAGCGGGGGGACCTGATATTGCCACCAACCCGGCATTACGTCGTTGCTTTCAGAATGCCAAAAGTGTGGGGATGCCGAAAGATCGTGTGGAAGCGGCCATTAAAAGGGCCATGGGTAAGGATACCAGCAATTATGAAGAAATCCTGTATGAAGGATATGCTCCACATGGGGTAGCACTTTTGGTAGAAACTGCTACGGATAACCATGTACGTACGGTGGCGAATGTAAAAAGTCATTTTAATAAAGGGAATGGTGCTTTAGGCAATAGTGGCAGTGTTAGCTTCCAGTTTAAAAAAATGGGGGTATTCAAGCTGAAACCAGAAGGATTGAATATGGATGATCTTGAACTGGAACTGATTGACCATGGTTTGGATGAATTGGGAGAAAGCAATGATGAACATGGTAATCCTATCCTGGTACTCCGATGTGCTTTTGTTGATTTTGGTAACCTGCAGAAGGCTTTGGAGGATAAGGGACTAAGCCCCATCAGTTCAGAACTGGAATGGATACCCACTACTACGGTTCCTGTAAGTGATACCGAAGCCGAAGATGTAAGTAAGTTGATTGAAAGGCTGGAACAGGACGAGGATGTGAACAAAGTGTTTCACAATATGGGATAAGATTTCTGTTTGTAAAGGAATTGATAACTTTAGGTAGTGAAAGATACCAGTACCTTATTCCATCCGGTTATTTTGTTTGATGGCGTATGTAATTTATGCAGTAGTAGTGTACAATTCGTAATCAAACATGATCCAAAGCACCAATTTCATTTTGCTTCCCTGCAAAGTGAGTTTGGCCAGCAGGTATTGCAACAATTTCAGCTTCCCCCAACGGAATTCGGTTCTTTTATTTTGCTGGAAAATAATATCATTTACACAAAATCAGCCGGTGCTTTACGAGTGGTAAAAAAACTCAACGGCCTGTTGCCTTCACTCTATATTTTCTTCTTCATCCCCCGTTTCATCCGAGATTCCATCTACAACTGGATCGCCAAAAATCGTTATCGCTGGTTTGGGAAAAAAGAAGCCTGCTGGATACCCACCCCGGAATTAAAAAGCCTATTTATTGACTAAAGAAAATACTGGTTGAAGTGGGTTTACAAAAAAGCGAAACACTGCGGAATTACAACCATTCATTTTCAAATTGCCCCATTTTCAAATTTTCAAATTCCTCACTCCGCCATCATATCCCTGATCACCGAAATAATCTCCTCAGCATTGGGTTTGCTGAAATAATCTCCATCGCTTCCATAACCGGGTCTATGGGCCTGGGCTGTGATAGTACGTGGACTAATGTCTAACCAACGGAATGCTTTTTGTTCCTCCATTACTTTATTGAGCATATACGCTGCGGCACCACCGGGTACATCTTCATCAATAAAAATAATACGGTTGGTTTTTTGTAATGAGGCTAATATCTTATGCTCAATATCAAATGGTAACAGTGTTTGTACGTCCATGATCTCACAACTGATACCCAGATTTGCGAGACGATCCGCTGCTTCTTCAATAATTCGTAAAGTAGACCCATAAGAAACAATGGTGATATCATCTCCCTGTCTGATCACTTCCGGAATGCCTAATGGAACTGTAAATTCGAGCAGGTTAGAAGGCATTTTTTCTTTCAAACGGTACCCATTCAAGCATTCAATTACAATGGCGGGATCAATGCCTTGTAAGAGGGTATTATACATTCCTGCGGCCTGAACCATATTTCTGGGTACACATACATATAGACCCCGTAAGGAATGAATGATCATTCCCATGGGTGAACCACTATGCCAGATTCCTTCGAGACGATGTCCGCGGGTTCTGATGATAAGCGGACAACTTTGCTGACCTGCCGTTCTGTAATGCGTGGTAGCCACATCATCACTTAAGGGCTGTAATCCATATAACAGGTAATCTACATACTGAATTTCTGCAATAGGCCGAAGTCCGCGTAAAGCCAAACCGATTGCCTGTCCCACAATGGTAAGTTCCCGAATACCAGTATCCGATATCCTGCTTGATCCATATTTATCCTGTAAGCCGGCAAATCCCTGGTTCACATCACCGATATGTCCTACATCTTCCCCAAATGCATATACTTTGGGGTTATGTTCGAACAATGCATCAAAATATTTATTTAGAATCTCGTAGCCGTTTGCTTTGGGAGCATCCTCTGCAATCAAAGGCCTGATCTCTTTCACTTCAAGTGCACTTCTTGGACCTTCATTATATAAATGGGTATTGTATAACTGACGATTACTGCTGATTAAATCATTATAATAAGTGAGCAGTTCAGGAATGGAAGGAGAATTGGGCGCTAACTCCATCGTTAGGGAAATTGCTTTTAAAACATCCCGGCGCAGAGGCTCTTTATTTGTGAGAAGGTCTTTCGTTATTTTTTGCAAATGATTATAGACTTCAATATCATTAATCACCACTTCATGAATTCTATCTGCAGCATCTGCTGCCATTTCTTTAATAGGTGAAATATATTTTTCCCAGGCATTTCCCCTACTGATACGCACATGCTCTTTGGCTTCTGCTTCTATTTCAGCAAGTTCATCATCATTAGCCAATCCCGTTTCGATAAGCCATTCTTTCATTTTTTTAATACAATCCCATTCCTTTTCCCATTCCAGTCTTTCGGCACTTTTATATCTCTCATGACTTCCACTCGTTGAATGTCCCTGTGGTTGTGTCACTTCTTCCACATGAAATAAAACCGGCACATGATCTATTCTCAATTTCTGCAGTGCCTCTTCAAACACTTCACACATACCTGCATAATCCCAGGCTTTTACTTTATAAATATGAATTCCATTGGTACCAGGTTCCTTTTCAAGTCCTTGTAAAGCCTCCGAAATAGATCCTTTTGTTGTTTGAAAATTTTTAGGAACAGAAATACCATATCCATCATCCCAAACAAATACAGCCAAGGGTACCTGTAAAACACCTGCTGCATTAATGGTTTCCCAAAAATGTCCTTCAGAAGTGCTGGCATCTCCGATGGTACAAAAACAAATTTCGTTACCCTGGTTACTCAGGCCTTCAAACAATTCAGGGTGAAGTGCATTCCGAAAACATTTGGATGCATAGGCTAACCCTAATGCCCTTGGCATTTGGGAAGCAGTAGGTGCCATATCAGAAGAAATATTTTTCCGGTTGGCAAGATCCAGCCAGTCCCCCTTATCATCCACAAATCGGGTTGCAAAATGCGCATTCATTTGTCTGCCTGCGCTGAAAGGATCATTCTCTAAATAAGGATCCGCATATAATTGTGAAAAAAACTGTTCAACAGTTGCCAGACCTGCAGCAAACATAAAAGTCTGGTCGCGGTAATACCCGCTCCTGAAATCTCCGGGTTTAAAAAATTTGGCCATGGCAATCTGTGCCACTTCTTTCCCGTCACCAAAAATGCCAAACTTACCTTTTCCTGTTAAAACTTCTTTTCGCCCTGATAAACTCACCTCACGGCTTACAATGACTGTTCTGTAATCAGACAGTATTGCATTCCTGAAACCTTCAAACGAAAGCATATCGTTCTGGTGTTCTGCTAAAAGGGTTTCTTCCATAAAACAAAAATAACGTTACCTAGTGAATAGACTATAGGAATTTAGGGTTCTGATGAAAATCATTTTTTAATTCCCCCTTCTACTTATAAGTCTATTTTTCTAATTTTGTCTAAAATACGCATCTGGCACGGATTTGGCTTGAAGTTAATTGCTAAAGCCGAAGGGAATCAGTAATTTTGCAATATAAATATAAATTAAAATATGAAAAAAATAGTCCTTTTACTCAGCTTTGTGGTTGCTGCCTTTGCAACTTATGCACAAACAGCTACCGCGCCCGCTACACCAGCTACTCCACCGTTGGATATTAATAAAGTTTTGGAGTTCAAAAATGCAGAATACAATGCAGGGCAGAGCATTTTTGGTAAGCCAGTTGAATTTGTCGTATTCATCAAGAACATCAGTCAGGATACAGTAACACTGATTACAGCAAAAGCCGGTTGTGGTTGTACCACCCCGAATTTTGTTCCTAACCAAAAGTTTGGGCCTGGTGAAACTACCAAAGTGAATATTACTTTTAACGGCGGACAAAATGGCCAGTATACGAAGATTACAGATATCTTTTTCGACAATGGACTGACCAAAAGGGTTACACTTACCGGCGTAACTGTTCCTGCTCCAGCACCAGTAGCACAAGATGCTGCTGCCGCACCCGTAAAAGGTAAATCTGATAAAAACTAATTGATCGGCTAACTCACATTTTATGAAGAAGAACCTAGTACTTTTTTTTCTATTGATAAGTTCCAGTCTTTTTGCACAATCGGATATTGCTTTTAAAACAACCAATCATGATTTTGGTAAGATTAAACAGCATGTACCTGCAAGTTTTGTATTCAGTTTTACAAACACTTCTTCTAAGCCGGTGGTAATAGAAATGGCTACCGCAGAATGTGGTTGTACTACCCCTGAATATAGTAAAGCTCCCATCATGAAAGGTAAATCCAGTGATATAAAAGTTACTTATAATGCAGAAACTCCTGGAAAGTTTACCAAGAATGTAAATGTTAAACTGGCAAATGTTACCACACCCATCGTTCTCACAATAGAAGGGGTTGTGGAAGAAGTTAAATAGAACTCAGCTTTTTTTATAAGATATAACGCAACCTTTTGAGGTTGCGTTTTTTGTTTTGCGCACGTTAGTGACCATGTTATCTTTGCTACATGTTAGAAATCAGTCAACGCGGACAGGCCATGCCTGCTTCGCCCATACGGAAGCTGGTGCCTTATTCAGAGGCCGCCAAAAAAAGAGGCACTAAAGTATACCATCTGAATATTGGCCAGCCCGATATTGAAACCCCTAAAATGGTGCTCGATGCGGTAAGAAACAGTCATTTCAAAGTACTTGAGTATAGTCATAGCGCGGGTAATGAAAGCTATCGGAAAAAACTTGTCGACTATTATAAGAGTGTTGGCATCAATATAAATAGCAACCAAATCATTATAACCACAGGGGGCAGTGAAGCAATCCAGTTTGGATTTATGACCTGTTTGGATGCGGGTGATGAAGTCATCATACCAGAACCCTTCTATGCGAACTATAATGGATTTGCTGTTGCGGCAGGAGTTACTGTAGTTCCCGTAACCTCACATATAGAAAATGGGTTTGCCTTGCCTCCCATTGAGGAATTTGAAAAAAAAATCACGCCTAAAACCAAAGCAATTGTCATCTGTAACCCCAATAATCCAACTGGCTATTTATATACTGAGGGAGAGATGGAGCAGTTACGTAAAATGATCCTGAAATACAATCTCTATTTATTTTCTGATGAGGCTTATCGTGAATTCTGTTATGAAGGAAAACAGATCAGCGCTATGCATTTGGAAGGAGTGGATGATCATGTAATTCTAATGGATACCATTAGTAAAAGATACAGTGCCTGTGGTGGAAGGATTGGTGCATTTATTACTAAAAATCAATCCGTATTGGATGCAGCGATGAAATTTGCACAGGCGAGATTAAGTCCGCCCAGCTTTGCGCAGATTGCAGGAGAAGCCGCCATAGATTTACCAGCTGATTATTTTGATACGACAAAAGCAGAATATAAATCCAGAAGGGATTTGATCGTAAAACGACTGAATTCCATGGAAGGTGTTTTTTGTCCCAATCCCGGTGGTGCATTTTATGCAATGGCAAAATTACCTATTGATGATGCTGATACATTTTGCCAATGGCTATTGGAAAGTTTTTCTTACCAGGACCAAACCGTCATGCTGGCACCTGCTACAGGGTTTTATGGATCTGCCGGATTAGGGAAGCAGGAAGTAAG
>CAIWKU010000027.1 GCA_903913355.1 uncultured Bacteroidota bacterium
TTTTGGAAAGTCACGACCGGTCTCTTCGCGAAGAAGTGTACCGTAAAATTCAGGACAGAAGATTAGAGGATAAAGAAGCCATGCATGAATTGTATTCGCAACTGATTCAGAAAAGGGATGAAGTGGCCAAAAACGCCGGCTTCGCTAATTACCGCGATTATAAATTTGTTGAACTGGGCCGTTTTGATTACACCAAAGAAGATTGTTTTCAGTTTCATGAAGCAGTGAAACTGCATGTACTTCCCCTGATCGAAAAAATCTATCAACGCAAGAAGGAGAAGCTGGGTCTGGATACGCTTCGTCCATGGGATACGGAAGCTGAGGCAGAAGGTACAGAACCCTTGAAACCATTTATCGGCGGACAGGAACTCTATGAAAAATCAGTTCAATGTTTCGAGCAACTCAATCCTTTCTTTGCAGATTGCCTGCGCAAAATGAATGAGTTGAAACATTTTGATTTGGAGAGCCGAAAAGGAAAAGCACCTGGCGGATATAATTGTCCATTAACTGAAAGCGGTGCGCCTTTTATTTTTATGAATGCGGCCGGACAAATGAGTGATGTAACCACCATGGTTCATGAGGGCGGACATGCCATTCACTCATTCCTGTCACATGGGTTAGAACTCAGCGCTTTCAAAGAATACCCAATGGAAATTGCTGAAGTAGCCAGTATGTCCATGGAATTATTCAGCATGAATCATTGGGAAGCATTCTTTACAAATCCCAAAGATCTTAAACGAGCGAAAGAACACCAATTGGAAAGAACGATTACCATATTCCCATGGATCGCCATCATTGATAAGTTCCAGCATTGGATATATGAATTTCCAAAACATACAACAGAAGAGCGTACCGCAAAATGGATGGAGATCTTACAAGAGTTTTCTACCAATAGTATCGATTATACCGGATTGGAAGCCTATCGCGAAATTGGCTGGCAGCGGCAACTGCATTTATTTGAAGTGCCCTTCTACTATATTGAATATGGCATTGCTCAATTAGGAGCTATCGGATTATGGATGCAATACCAACAAAATCCCAAACAGGCTTTACAAAATTATATTAACGCATTAAGCCTTGGCGGCACTAAAACCCTTCCTGAATTATATGCAGCCGCAGGTTTGCAATTTGATCTTTCTCCGGCACATATAAAAACATTGATGGAGTTTACAGCAAAAGAGATGGATAAATTGAATTAGAAACAGGAAACTCTATAAATAAAAAACGCTACCAACCGGTAGCGTTTTTTTATGCTCATGATTCTTTATTATCAGATGGAGGAGGCGCTTGTGGAGGCCTTGGTTGTTGTGGCCTTGGCCCCTGTGGTCTTTGTTGCTGCCCACCCTGACCCGATTGAGGAGGTCTTGGGCCTTGTGGTCTTTGTTGTTGACCTCCTTGCCCCTGTTGTGGTCCTCGATTTTGTTGTGGCGGTCTGGGTCCCTGCGGTCTGGCACCCTGATCTCTGGATCCCTGTTGTGGACCACGATCATTTCCACGTGGAGCATTCCCTCTGTTATTGCTACGTTCCTGATCACGTCTGCGACGATCATTTCTTTCCAGACTCTTCAAACTGATCTGGCCAACCAAATCAACAAAAGCAGGTTCTATTTCTTTTTGTTTACCGGTTATTTCTACGGGTTGTAATTCGTCTACTTTTTGTCCCTGCTGATTCAGCCGTTTAATTTCTTTTACCCGCTGAATCGTCAAAGGAAAATGCTTGGTATTATTTGGGAGTACATACCACATCAGGTTCTTGAAAATATCTTTCTTGATCAGGTGGGCGGTACCCATGGTAGTATCCAATGTTTCTGCATAATCCGGAAACTGTTGCAAAGCATCCAGATAAGTATCCAACTCATAATTCAAACAACATTTCAGTCTGCCGCACTGGCCGCTTAATTTGGTTTGATTAATGGATAAATTCTGGTAACGCGCAGCCGTAGTATTCACACTTTTAAAATCATTCAACCAGGTACTGCAACAAAGCTCACGTCCGCAACTGCCAATACCGCCTACTTTTGCGGCTTCCTGGCGAATACCAATCTGCCGCATTTCTACTTTTACTTTAAAATCGCCGGCATATACTTTAATCAGTTCGCGAAAATCTACACGATCGTCAGCAGTATAAAAGAAAGTGCCTTTTTTTCCGTCGGCCTGAATCTCTACTTCGCTCAGTTTCAGTTGCACATTCAGTTGGCGTGCAATGGCACGGCTTCGGGCCAGAATCTCTTTTTCGCGGCTTTTGCTGATATGAAATACTTCCAGATCACGATCGGTGCTGCGGCGAAGAATCTTCTTCATTTCCGCACTGAACTCGTCCACTCCTTTTTTCTTTAATTGTAATCTTACCAATTCGCCGGTCAAACTCACTTCGCCCACATCAAATCCACTTACCCCTTCCAGGGTAACATAATCTCCTTTTTCAAAATATTGTAAAGTGGTGTTACGAAAAAATTCTTTGCGACTGCCCTGTTTAAAACTTACTTCAATCACTTTGCAATTGCTCTCAGGGTCACTAAAAGGCAGGTTCAAGAGCCAGTCATGAACATTTAATCGGTTACACCCGCCGGTACTGCAACCGCCATTGCTTTGACAGCCACCCGGTTTGCCCCCGTCTTTTGATGAACTACATGATCCACATCCCATATCTTACCAATAAAAGGTGATTAAATGATTGTTTGGGTGAAGAAAAGATGATGGGACGGGCAGCAGAACTGCTATGTGGCTTTGGTTGTGTCACTCACTTCAGCGTTCTGTTCGCTTTGTGAAATTAAGATGCTGTGGCGGAACGGGTTCCAAACACAGATCTATGCCTTCAAAATATATTGATAAGCGCTTAACAGTTCCAGTGCAAACCCGGCTAATTCATATAGCAAACCCAGCTTACACAAGCCACCCCAAAATCAATCTCACCGCCAATGCCTCCCGGATAGTCCGGTCCGCAAGGGCTTACCCCATCAAAATTAGGGTTTTGTTCTGAATGATATGGTACAGTTTAATGGTAAGTGCCTGAAACAGCATTTTGGCGTTGGCATTGCGTTCTACATAGTAATACGCCTTATCAAGCTCCTCAATAATGCCCTGTTGCTGGCTTACTGAAGCTATTTTATTCAATCTCTGGGCAAAATCCTTCTCATTATCGCCCAACATTACCCCATCTGCCCCTAAAATTTTAATCCGGATGCTTTGCTCTAATAAGTGGTTAAAATAGCGGATAAACTGTTTTTGTTTCTCCCTGCCCAGTTTGCTAACCTCTTCCACAAATTTTACCTGGGCAATCGGGCCCCCTTTTAAAGTCGCATTCAGCCATTCCCGAAGCAGGCTCTGCCAGTCTTCATCAGCATGCTGCAACAATTGCAGGGCTTCATGATAATTGCCTTCGCAGATACCCGCAATTTGCCTGGCAGTATCCATATTGGCATTCGCTCTTTCTACAAGCGCCTGCTCAATTTCTATATCTTCTGGCATAGGTATTTTTATCAGCTGGCAACGACTTAAAATAGTCGGCAATATCATTTCCTCATTCTCTGCCACTAATATGAATAAAGTATTGGGTGGTGGCTCTTCTATCAGTTTTAATAATTTATTGCCTTCTTTTCCCAGGTATTCCGGCATCCATAATAACAATACTTTGTATTCACTCTCAAAACTTTTCAGGTTCAGCTGGCGAATAATATCATTGCATTCATCAGCGGTAATATTTCCCTGTTTGTTTTCTGCACCAATAAATTGTAACCAGTCGTACACATTACCATAAGGGTATAAACTGATGAATTCTCTCCATTCAGAGATATAATCATTGCTGGTAGGTTTATCACCGCTTTTTCTGGGTATCACCGGAAATGAAAAATGCAGATCGGGATGAATCAATTGTGCAGCTCTCTGAAAAGCCGGTTGTGCAGCAATCTGATCTGGGTGTATAAAAGAAGGAGCAGGTTCTAAAGCAGTCATACCGCCAAATAAATCTTCTACAACCGGTGCCGCTTGTGGCAGACTCACCACATACTGGGCAAAAGCCATGGCCAAAGGCAATGCGCCGCTACCTTCTTTTCCTAAAAAGAGCAGGGCATGACTCAGACGGTTTTGTTCTACCATCTCGGCCAGGTGTTGCTTTACCGGAATTTGCCCTATTACATCTTTGAACTGCATGAAAGAAGCCGTTTTGTTTCATTTATTCGGGGTTGCAAAGTAAACTATATAATCATGCGGTGTAAATTTTGAATTCCACATGCAATGATTGTGGCATTTTATCTGTCATGTATTTATGAGGTGCAAAACCAGCTTTTTACTACTTATTTTAATCTGCATTGGCCAAATATCCAGGGCACAGATTTACTGTGTGGCCGGGGGTAACCAGTCCGTTATTTCTACCAGTCAGTATCCGGACTATTTGAAAGTAAATTCCGGCTATGCCTGGCAAGCGGGTATATCGCTAAATTATCCCTTTGCAGGAAATGGCTTTGTATATTCAGGGATGGAATATGAATCAAAAAAAAATGACTGGCATTATTTAAGTTGCTGTTATCTGGATACCCGTGAAACGGATTATTCACAATATCTCACAGTACCTATTGGCGCAGGAATTAAAGTTTTTTCTTTTAATAAATTGAGTATCGCTGTTTCAGGTGGAGCCTGGGTTTCTTATGCGATTGGTGGAAAAGCAGAAGGCGTTACTGAAAATGGAGATATTAATATCCCCATTCCTTATTATTATTCAAGAGAATTACATTTTGGAAACTCATCTACAGATGATATAAAAAGATGGAACCTGGGAGTACAAACAGGGACTGAAATAAAATGGAAAAACTATTTGATCCGGTTCCAATATAAATATGGTCTTACTGATCTTGCCAATCCTGCATCTACATCCTATGGACCTTATCCTTCAGGTAAATATCGATCATTTAGTCTTGATTTCGGCTATCAAATCATCAGGATACATAAATAAAAAAGAGGATGTAATCAACATCCTCTTTTAAACTTAGTATTGAATTTTTTCTATTTAAGATATTTCAAAATCTCTTCACTATCAGGGGTAACTTTACTTGGAAAATAAGCAATCATTTTTCCATTCTCGTCTAATAAGAATTTATTGAAGTTCCAACCAATGGATGCATCCAATACTCCATTTTCAGATTTCGAAGTAAGCCATTTGTAAATAGGGGCAGTATCATCCCCTTTTACACTAATTTTACTGGCTAAAGGAAACTTTACACCAAAACGGGCTTTGCAGAATTCCTGGATTTCTCCATCGCTGCCGGGTTCCTGTGCGCCAAAATTATTAGCCGGAAATCCAACAATAACCAGTTTGTCTTTATATTGTTCGTATACTTTTTCCAAAGCTTCATACTGGGGTGTATATCCGCATTTGGAAGCAGTATTCACAACCAATATTTTCTTGCCTTTGAATTTGGAGAAATCAATGGTTCCGCCTTCAATAGATTTTACTTTAAAACTATGGATAGATGGGTCGCCGGGAGATGTAAATGCGCTAAGCATTACAATACTGGCCAGGGTTAAAAGGTATTTCATGGTGAATGATTTTAGAGCAAGTAACAACAAAACGGAGAAAAGGTTGCAATAAATTGGATGAATGGGGAATTTCACAAAGTATAGGCAGCGGAGGCGATACTGAGTTTGGTTCCGGGTACTTGTAAGATAGCTGATCCACAGGCTTCCAGGGTTGCGCCGGTAGTAATCACATCATCAATGAGTAATATATGTTTGTTTTCCAGCAATTTTGGCTCAGACACGGAAAAAACGCCCTCCATATTTTGCCAACGACTAATCCTGTTTTGCCGGGTTTGGGATTCGGTAAATAGAATTCGGGTTACTGCATGGTTTTCGATAGGTCTGCTCCAAATGTCAGCAAGGCCGCTGCATATCAGACTAGCCTGGTTATAACCCCGTAATTGTTCTTTCTTTGCATTGAGTGGTAAGGGTACGATCATATCCACCAGTTGAAACCGTTCTGTTTTTTGCAGTGCATATCCCATCATCCTCCCTAAAAAATAACCTGCTTCTTTATTGGCTTTGTATTTTAGTTGTATTAATAGGTGTTGTAATAAAGATTCTTTGGTGAAATAGAAAGCGGCACCTGCTTCTATTAATGGGAGTCTTCCATAGAATAATTTTTCAATCGGATTGAAAGCGGTTGAGAGAAAATGGGTTTCGGGTAAACGATGTTTACACCGGGTGCAGAGAAAATGATCTTCACGTAAAATATCCGATCCGCAACCTTCACAATTATGCGGAAAGAAAAGATTTAAAAAATCGGAAACATAATGAGACGATAAAAATGGCATAGCTCAATTTCCGTAAAACCTTTTTTACCAGAATAGGTATTTACCGCAATAACTACCTGTTTTTACACCTTGTTTTTATTTACATTTTGAGGAAATTGTAAACGAGTGTTATCAGAATAATTGCTGATAAACTTCATCCACACGGCTCAGTGCCAATACCTGGATCTTATAAGCTTTCGGATCAAAGCTTTTTTTGTTGTAGCGAGAAACAATGATTTTTTCAAATCCCAGTTTTTCTGCTTCAGCAATACGTTGTTCAATCCGGTTTACCGCCCTGATTTCTCCATTCAAACCTACTTCGCCTGCAAAACAAATATGGGCAGGTAACGGAACATCTTCATAAGATGAAAGTAAAGAACAGATAACCGCCAGATCAATAGATGGATCTTCTACTTTGATACCACCGGCAATATTGATAAACACATCTTTCATACCAAACTGGAACCCGCCTCTTTTTTCCAGAACGGCTAATAACAATTGTAAACGACGAAGATCGAAGCCACTTACGGTGCGTTGCGGTGTGCCATATACACTTTGGGTAACCAATGCCTGTACTTCTACCAACAACGGACGCATGCCCTCTAATGTAGCAGCAATGGCACTTCCACTGAGTTGTTCTTCTCTTTGCGCAATCAGAATTTCGGAAGGATTGGAAACGATACGCATACCTTCTCCTGTCATTTCATAGATGCCCAATTCGGCCGTGCTGCCAAAACGATTTTTTAAAGTTCTGAGAATCCGGTATGCATAATGACGATCTCCTTCAAACTGTAATACAGTGTCTACCATATGTTCTAAAATCTTCGGACCGGCAATACCACCATCTTTGGTAATATGACCAATCAGGAAAACCGGAGTATTGGTTTCTTTGGCAAACCGCTGAAATGCAGCGGCACATTCTCTGATTTGCGATACGCTTCCTGCAGAGGAGTCAATCAGATCCGATTGAAGGGTTTGAATCGAATCCACAATTACCAATTGTGGCTTTAGTTTCTTGATCTCATGAAAAA